>JBIOEK010000067.1:0-11474 GCA_044445925.1 Hyphomicrobiales bacterium | reverse complement strand
GTCAATGCGGCGCGCCGACGCATCCGGCGCTGCGCCAACGAGAAATGCCTGTGGATGTTTGTCGACGAGAGCAAGAGCGGCACGCGCAGATGGTGCCAGATGAGCGCCTGCGGCAATCGCGCCAAGGCGCGCCGTCACTATTCGAGGATCAAGCAGCGCTGAGATTAAGGATTTCGATGCCTGGCCGCACGCCGCAATGGCCCCCGATTGGCGAGCGTGCAGTATCGACGCTCACTCGGACTGCCACGCGGACGGCCCTTCCTGCGACCCATGAAAGACCCGCAGGATTTCGATGCGATCGTCTACAACCCTATAGGGTAGGAGATAGGGGAGCCGTACGATCTGCAGCTCGTGAATGCCGTCGGCGCTCTCCGACGGGCGGCCGAGATAGGGGTTTGCCGGTCAAGTTCGACGCGCCGCGGATGATGCGTTGGAGGACGCGATTGGCCACCTCCTTGTTCGCCGCGCTCTCGTAGTAGGCAAAGATCGATGAGAGGTCGCGCTGGGCAAAGACAAGCCAGACGATCCTCATGGTGCCTTCCTGCGACGGATGTCCGGCTTCGGAGGCGCGATCTCTTTGTCCGTGCCCAGCGAGTCGGCCCAGGCGACCATCGCCTCGTGCGAGACGAAGACGCCCTTGTCCGCCTCCTTCATCGCCTCAGCGGCGCAGCGGAGGGAGCACGGATTTCCCCCGCATTTGCAGCGAGACGGCATTGCGGCAGAAGTCCGAGCTCGATGGATCGCACGATTCAGGGCTGAATGACGCCGATCCATCCCGCTTTCAGCGAGTGGCGGCACCATGATCTGCGGTCGAGCCGCGGGGCTCGGATCACCGCAAAAAGTCGTTTGCGAGGACGCAACATGTGGACATGGCGAATCGGTTCCGGCCAGGCAGGCAAGAATCTGAACTGCGATCTGAACGGCCTCGCGCGGCCCCCATCACCCGAAGGACCTTAAGCGGCGTCGATATCCTCAACCCGGCCGACCCGAGGCACCTCAATCTTTTTCAGCTCCTTGCCGACGCGCTCGACGGCGCGAAAGACGCGGAGGAAATTGCGGCTGGCGATCTTGGCGATGGCCGTATCCGTGTAGCCGCGCCGGATGAGAGCTGCCAGGAGATGCGGGAAGCGGCTGACATCCTCGAGCCCATCCAGCGTCGGCCCGCCGAAGAAATCCGAGCCGATCCCGACATGATCGATGCCGATGCGCTTCACGATGTAGTCGATATGGTCGCAGAGCTGCTCCAGCGTGGCGCGTGGCCGGCGCCCATGCTGGCGCTCGTGCTCGGACAGCGCCCGCGCCATGTCGACATCGCCGCGCGTCTTCCCGTATTCGTCCTTGAAGGGCTTCATCCATTCATAGGAGCTGCGGCTGACGAAGTCCGGCACGAAGGTCGCCATGACGATGCCGCCATTGCCTGGAATACGGTCGAGCACCTCATCGGGCACGTTGCGCGCATGGTCGGCGAGCGCGCGCGCATTGGAGTGCGAGAACACGACCGGCGCTTTCGAGATGTCGAGGACCTGGCGCATGACGTCCTGGCTGACATGGGCAAGGTCGACCATCATCCCGAGGCGGTTCAGCTCGCCGATCACGGCCCGGCCGAAAGCGGTGAGGCCTCCATGGCGTGGCTGATCGGTCGCCGAATCGACCCAGTCGAGCGTCTCGTTGTGGCAGAGCGTCATCAGCCGCGCGCCTGCCGCGTGCCAGACTCGCAGGGGCGAGAGGCTGTTCTCCAACCCGACGCCGCCCTCGATCGCCAGATAGGAAGCGATCTTGCCGAGCCGCTTCGCCTTGCCGATATCGGCCGAGGTCAGGGCGCGCATGAAAGTGTCGGGATAGGCTTCATGGAGCTGATGGATGGTGTCGATCAGCTCCAGCACGGCGCGCGCCGGCTGGGACGTTGAGGTCGGGATGAAAGCCGCCCAGAACTGGGCGCTGAGCCTCCCCTCCTTCAGGCGCGGAATATCGGTATCGGACTGCTGGTGCCGGCGCGCCAGGTCGTAACGGCGGACATCGCCCTTGGCCTCACGGTCGCGCCTTATGACGTAGGGCAGATCATTATGACCGTCGAGCAAGGGCAGCTTGTCGAGCAGGCGGTGTGCATGGGCGAGCGCGTCGTCGGGTGAAACGGGTTTCGTCATGGATGTCTCTTGCCGGTCCGAGGAAGCATATGCGCCGCAGCACCCTTGCATCACAAAAGCCATGCTTCGGGAAGCGGGTGGCAGCTCTCCGCTGAGGTCATGGCTGAGCCTCGCTCTCGCGCGAACCGCGAGCAACGAAACGCGAGTAGGAGACGCGAACCCCCGGCGAATGCCGTAGCCTTTCTGTTCGCCATTCGCTATTCGCCACTCGCACGAGACCCGCTAGGCTGGCGGTTCATCGCGGAGGAGCAACATGTTCAAGACCGAAGGCGGCGGAGGCGGGGGGCGGCCCTCCAGGAATGTGCTCGGCGGCACGCTCGATTCCTGCTCGCTCAATCCGATGACCGGCTTCTTCCGCAATGGCTGCTGCGATACCGGCAAGGAAGATGTCGGCAGCCACACCGTCTGCGTCGTGATGACGGCCGAGTTTCTCGCCTTCTCGAAGGCGCGCGGCAATGACCTGTCGACGCCCATGCCTGATTTCGGCTTCCCGGGGCTGAAGCCCGGCGATCGCTGGTGTCTTTGCGCTCCGCGCTGGCAGGAGGCCTTCGAGGCCGGGCAAGCGCCGCGCGTCGTGCTCCGCGCGACCGAGGCTAGGGCTCTCGACCATTGCGGGCTCGCCGATCTCAAGCGGTACGCCATTGATCTCGCCTGACGCATGATCTGATAGAAGCTTACCGCATGTCGATCTAGGCGTAAGGACCCTCCCCTGCCCGGCTCCGGCACCGACCGCACGAAGACGCGCCTCGAAGGCGGACCTGCGATCATCCTGGTCGAGCCTCAGCTCGCCGAAAACATCGGCATGTGCGCCCGTGCCATGGCCAATTTCGGCTTGTCGGAACTTCGGCTCGTTGCCCCGCGACACGGCTGGCCGAACATAGACGCGCGTTCCTCGGCTGCGGGCGCCGCCTACATTCTCGATCGGGCGCGGCTCTTCCCGACCCTTCCCGAAGCGATTGGCGATCTCAACCACGTCTATGCGACGACGGCGCGCGACCGCCACCAGCTGAAGCCCGTGCTGGCGCCGGGCGCGGCCGCCGAAGCGATCGCCGCGAACCTCGCCGGCGGCTCCAAGGTCGGCGTCCTGTTCGGGCGCGAGCGCAACGGGCTCACCAATGACGAAGTCTCGCTCGCCGACAGCCTCATCACCTTCCAGGTGAGCCCAGCCTACGCCTCGCTCAACCTCGCCCAGGCGGTGCTGCTCTTCGGCCATGAATGGTTCCGCGCGCGCCATGCGGGGGAACATCCGCTGGCCGTGCCGGATGCCGGGCCCTTGGCCGCAAAGGCGACGCTGCTGTCGTTCCTCGCTTATGTCGAGGCCGAGCTTGCGGCCTGCGATTATTTCCAACCGGAGGAGCGCAAGGAGATCATGGCCCGCAACCTGCGCAATGTGCTCCACCGCATGCAGTTGACCGAGCAGGATGTCAGGACGTTGCGCGGGGCGATCACCACTCTGGTGCAGGGGCGCCGGGCGCGAAAGCCGAAGCCCGGGCCTGATGCCGATCCCGCCACCTCCTGAGGCAAATCAGCGCCGCCGATAGATATGAGTCGCGTCCTCAATGCTCGATGGAAGTGAGCCGGTTGTTGACGAAGTGATAGATTCCGAGCTTCGCGCCCGACACATAGGTCAGCCGCACCAAGCGCTCGCCGGCCGGGCCTCGCCGGATCTCAACCGAATAGGGCCCGCCGAGGCGCCCCACGACTTCGCATTCCGTCGAGCCGAGCGGCACTCCCTGCGGACCCAAGGGCCGAAACACGGAGGGATCGATGCTGACGCCGCTCTGGCAGCGGCCGTCCTGGCCGACGAGCGCCTCCGAGGTCGAGGCGCGAATCGTAGCCTCGTGATAGCTCTCGAAATCCGTCGCGAACCCCGTCGCACCGATAGTGCAGCCGGCCGAAATCCACATGATCGCCGTGGCCATGGCGGCGAGGATGCGGCTCATGCCTGTTTCTCCCAACGGCCTGCATCGTTCTGGCGCCAATAGGTCGCCTCGAATCCGCGAGCCTTGACGCTTCGCCAGGCTTCGCGCGCTGCGGCGACGGCTTCCGGATCATTGCCGTCGAAGAGAAGCACGATCCGCTCATAGCTCTCCGCATCGTCGGGGAAAGGCGCCCCCTCGGTCAGGAAGCGGATGGCGGCGCCATTGGGGTTTCCCTCACCCATCGTCAACAGCACGGGCTGCGCGGCGGGATCGCCGTCCTCGTCGGTCGCATGCGGCAGGAAGCTCGCTTCGTCGAAGCTCCACAGCCATTCGTCGAGGGCCGCGAGGCGCTCGCGCGTCCTCACCTGGACGACGACACGCCAAGCCTTGCCGAAGCTCTTTTCGACGAGCTGAGGCAGCACGGCCTCGAGCGACCGCGATTGCAAGTGATAGAACAGGATATCCGTCACGCCCGGGGATCTAGCCTAGTCTTGCGCGGCAGGCGAGACCAAATGCCGGGCTCTCGCCTGGCGCGGCCGAGCCTCAGTTTCCCGCCGATCCCACGGCGTTGCCGATCGTCCGATAGACGTTTTCGAGGTTGCCTTGGAGCGTGTAGAAGGAGGTCAGTATCGCCAGAAAGATGAGCCCGACAATCAAGCCGTACTCGATCGCCGTCGCGGCGGACGTGTCGGCGATGAACGTCTTGACGTGCCGAAACATGGCGCAATCCCTGTTTTGCGCGCAAAGCATGGGGGATAAAAGTAAACAAAACCTGGACCGGCGAGGCGCGTTTCTAATCGGGCCAGGCACCGACAAGGGCGCAGTGCCGTCCCTCAACACGCCCTGACGCATGATCGCGAAGAATGGTCCCTCCTTTCGCGATCATGCGTTGAATCAAAGAGATAGGACTCTATATCGATTAAGCCTGACCGCACCTCGCTCTAGCGGCTGATGACCTCGCCGCGCGGAAAATCGAAAACCTTGCCGGTCTCGGTCCATTCGGGCCCGGTCAGCTTCACCAGCCATGGCGCCAGCTCCTGGGGCGTCCTGAGGCTCAACGGATCTTCGCCGGGCATCGCCTCGGCGCGCATGGCGGTGCGCAGCGGGCCGGGATTGAGCAGCATGACGCGGACCGGCGTGGTCTTGGTCTCGGCCGCATAGGTGCGCGCCAGAGCTTCGAGCGCCGCCTTCGAGATCGAGTAGGGACCCCAATAGGCGGGGCAGCTCGTCGCCGCTCCCGAGGAGACGAGCACCACACGGCCGGAAGTCGAGGCCCGCAGGCTCGCATCGACGGCGCGCAGCAGCCGCCAATTCGCCGTGACGTTCACGGCCATGACGCGCTCCCATGCACCCGGCTCGACATGGGCGAGCGGCGTGATCGGCCCAAGCAGGCCCGCATTGCCGATAAAGGCATCGAGCCGCCCCCAGCGCGTGGCGATCGCCGATCCCAGGCGATCGAGCCCCTGGAAATCGGTGAGGTCGGCCGGCACGAGTGTCGCAGACCCCCCTTCGCGCTTGATCTCGTCGTCGAGCTCCTCGAGCCCGCCAACCGTGCGCGCCAGTGCGATCACATGGCAACCCGCTCCCGCCAGCGCCAAGGCGGCGGCACGACCGATGCCGCGTGAGGCGCCGGTGACGAGCGCGACGCGGCGTTTGTCGCCGCTCTCGAGGCCCGCCATCAACCAGCTTCCGCGAGCAGGGAGAGCTGCTTTGGGCCGCCTTGCATCAACCGCCCGGAGGCGCCGTCCACATCGGTGAGCAGCGTCGGGTAGTCGCCGGTGAAGCAATGATCGGTGAATTGCGGACGACGCGGGTCGCGCGCGGCCTCGCCCATGGCGTGGTAAAGCCCGTCGATCGTGAGGAAGGCCAGGCTGTCGCAGCCGATATAGCAGCGCATCTCCTCGAGGTCATGGGTCGCGGCGAGTAGATTTTCGCGCACCGGCGTGTCGATGCCGTAGAAATCCGGAAAGCGGATCGGCGGGCTCGAGATGCGGAAATGCACCTCCCTTGCACCTGCCTCCCGCATCATCCGCACGATCTTCACCGAAGTCGTGCCGCGAACGATCGAATCGTCGATGAGCACGATGCGCTTTCCCTCGACCACGGCGCGGTTGGCGCTATGCTTCATGCGCACGCCGAGCGCGCGAATGCTCTGCGTCGGCTCGATGAAGGTGCGCCCGACATAGTGGTTGCGGATGATGCCGAGCTCGAAGGGCACGCCGCTTTCCTGGGCGAAGCCGAGCGCCGCGGGCACGCCTGAATCTGGTACCGGTACGACCACATCGGCCTCAGCCGACGCTTCGCGAGCGAGCTCGGCGCCCATCGCCTTGCGCAAGGTATAGATGGGACGCCCATTCACGATCGAATCCGGACGCGAAAAATAGATATATTCGAAGATGCAAGGACGCATGGGCTGCGGCGGGAACGGGAAATGCGATTCGATCCCCTCCTTGGTGATGACCACCACCTCGCCATTCTTGACGTCGCGAACATGGCGGGCACCGATGATGTCGAGCGCGCAGGTCTCCGAGGCGAGAAGATAGCGCCCCCCGAGCTCGCCGATGACCAGGGGACGGATGCCGAGCGGGTCGCGCGCCCCGACGATCTTCTTGTTGGTGATGCCGACCAGCGCATAGGCGCCCTCGATCTGCCGCAACGCATCGATGAAGCGGTCGATGAAGCGGTTCTTCCGGCTCCTCGCCACGAGATGCAGGATCACTTCCGTATCGGAGGTCGACTGGCAGATGGCGCCGTCGCGAATGAGCCCCTCGCGCAAAGTCAGGCCGTTGGTCAGATTGCCGTTATGGCAGACGGCAAAGCCGCCGCCCGTGATCTCGGAGAACAGCGGCTGCACATTGCGCAGCACGGTCTCGCCCGTGGTTGAATAGCGGTTATGGCCGATCGCGCTCTCGCCCGGAAGATTGGCGATGACGCGCTCGTCGGAGAAGGCGTCGCCGACCAGGCCCAGCCTGCGCTCCGAATGGAAGCGCACGCCATCGAAGGTCACTATGCCGGTCGCTTCCTGGCCGCGATGCTGGAGCGCGTGCAGGCCAAGCGCGGTGATCGCTGCGGCATCCGGATGCCCGAAAATCCCGAAGACGCCGCATTCCTCTCGCAGCCTGTCGGCATAGTCTTCCATGGATGGCTCCGAACCTTCCGAGTCGGCAACGCGAATGCCTTGGATCACCGCCGGTCAGGCGGGAATCACCGGGCGCGCTCGTCGATCATATGAGCCCCACCGGTGAGATTGCCTAGACCCCCGACAGCCTTGGCGGTCAGGCCTCCACAGATGGTTCCCAGCCACGAGATGGCCTCCCCACAAAATATTGTGGATCGACCTTGCGGACGGATCGGAAAAATCCGTCAGAATCCATTCATTAGGGCTTCGGCGCGGCAGGCTTCGGCACGCTTCCATCCGGTTCGGCCGGCGCCGGGGTGCCCGAGGCGTCGGCGTCGACTTTCTCGCCCTTGCCGAGACCCTTCATCATCGCCGAGCAGACGCGACCGATGGCGCTGTTGGCATCCTCGCACTGCAGCAATCCGACGAGCGTCTCGCCGGCCGGCTCGAGCAGGGGGCGGACCCGCGAATCCTTGACCCAAGCCGGCTGGTTCTTCTCAGGCACGAGCCAGACGAAGAAGGCGAAGGCGACGAGCGCGATCAAGGCGCCGCGCGCCGCCCCGAACAGGAAGCCGAGGCTGCGATCCAGTGGTCCGATCCTCGAATCGAGGATGAAGTCCGAAATCTTGACCGTGATCAGCGCCACGATGATCAGCGTCACCAGGAACACCGCCGCGATCGCCGCGATCAGTGCGATGGTCGGATTGCTGATATACTGCTTCGCGTAGGGCAGCGCCTGCGGATAGAAATAGAAGGCCGCAACCGCGGCCGCCACCCAGGAGATGATGGCCAGGACTTCGCGGGTGAACCCGCGCACCGATGCCAGGAATGCCGATATGAGCACGATCGCCAAGACGGCGAGATCAAGAGGACTTACAGGCATCTGCGCATTTCCCGCTTCCAAACGCTGGTGATCGAGGCCGCGGGCAGGTCCAACCCGCGCCCTCATGGAAGTCTATAGCGGCTTCCGCGAGTTCCGTCATCTCCGGGGATGCTCCAAGGAACTTCCGGCTTCGCTCCGGTCCCGGCGCGGCGTTCCGGACAGGTGCGCCACGAGATCCCCGATGGTGGCGACGCTGTCGAGCCTCAAGCCCTGCGGCGCTCCCTCGAGCCCAATGGCCGGGACGATGGCGCGATTGAAGCCGAGCTTTGCGGCTTCCTTGAGACGCGCGGCCATCTGGCCCACCGGACGCACGGCACCCGACAGCGCCACCTCGCCGCAGATCACCGTATCGCTGGCGATCACGATCCCGGTAAGCGAGGAGACGAGGATCGCCGCCGCTGCGAGGTCCGCGGCCGGCTCGACGATGCGCAGGCCTCCCGCCACGTTCAAATAAATGTCGTAACCGCCGAATTTGAGCCCACCGCGCGCGTCGAGCACGGCAAGCACCATGGCGAGGCGGTTGCTGTCCCAACCGACGACGGCGCGGCGCGGCGTGGCCAGCGCGCTCGGAGCGACAAGCGCCTGCATCTCCATAAGCAGCGGGCGCGTGCCCTCCATGCCGGCGAAGATGGCCGCACCCGCGGCGCGTTGGTCGCGGCCGGCGATGAAGAGCGCCGAAGGATTGGCGACCTCCGCGAGGCCGGCGCCCGTCATCTCGAAGACGCCGATCTCGTCGGTCGGACCGAAGCGGTTCTTTGAGGCACGCAGGATGCGGAACTGATGGGCTCCGTCGCCCTCGAAGGAGATGACAGCGTCGACCATGTGCTCGACAACCCTCGGCCCCGCGATGGCGCCGTCCTTCGTCACATGGCCGACCAGTATGACGGTCGCGCCCGAAGTCTTGGCGTAGCGGATCAGGGATTGGGCCGAGGCCCGCACCTGGGTGACCGTGCCGGGCGCCGATTCGACGAAGGGGGACCACATCGTCTGGATGGAATCGATGACGACGAGATGCGGCGCCTGTCCGCGCGACAAGGTGGCGATGATGTCCTCGACATTGGTCTCGGACGCCAGCGCCACCGAAGATCCCGCCAAGCCCAGACGCTCGGCGCGCAGCCGCACTTGGGCGGTCGCTTCCTCGCCCGAAATGTAGACGACGCGTCCGCCGGCCCGCGCCAGCACGGCCGAGGCCTGGATCAAGAGCGTCGATTTGCCGATGCCGGGGTCTCCGCCGATCAGGATCACGGAGCCTTTCACGAAGCCGCCGCCCGTGACGCGATCGAATTCCGCGATGCCCGATTTGGTGCGCGCCGCCTCTTCGGTCGTCCCTTGCAGGGCTTCGAGCTGGAAGGGCCGGCCTTTGCTGCGGGCGGACGAGCCTGTTCCTGTCACCGCTCCGAGCAGGGGCGGGGTGCGCGGCGCGTTCTCCTCCGCCACCGTGTTCCAGCCGCCGCAGGCGTCGCATTTGCCCTGCCAGCGCCCATAGACCGAGCCGCAGGCCTGGCAGACGAAGATGCGTTCGTGACGGGCCATCAGTTCAATCAGCGTCTTGGGTTGGAGGCTCGATGCTCGGGCGACTATATATGGCGTCGCCTATCGGGACCCGATGACGGCGAAATTCTTTCCGGACACCCAAGAGCCGGCTCGAGGCGAGCTCAGCGTGCCTCACTCGAGATAGCGGCGTTCATGGCGCCGGCTAAGACGCGTGAGGATCTCGTAGCCGATGGTTTCGGCTCGTCTGCCGACCTCGTCGACCGGCAAGCCCTCCCCGATCAGGATGGCTTGATCGCCGCGCTTGACCGCGCCTTCCGGTAGCCCCGTCACGTCGACCGTGATCAGATCCATCGACACGCGCCCGACGAAGGGGCAGCGTCGCAAGGCGATGATCGCCTCGCCGACCAGCGCCCCGGCTTCGCGCTTCGCATCCGTCGCGGTCGCCGCGCGCGGATAACCGTCCCCATAGCCGGCGGACAGGGTTGCGACCCGCAGCCTGCGTCGCGCGGTCCATTGTGCGTCATATCCGATGGTTTCGCCCGGTTCGATGGTCCGCAATTGCAATATCGGCACCGTGAGGGTCACCACGGCGCGCATCGGGTTCTCGTGTTTCGGCGTCGGGTTGCCGCCAAACAGCGCATAGCCCGGCCGCACGAGATCGTGGTGGGCGCCAGCGCCCAGAAATATCCCTGAGGAATTGGCGAGGCTTCCCGGAATTTCGGGGGCCAGCGCCCGCGCCGCGCGAAAATCCTGCATCTGGCGCGCATTGAGAGGATGTCCGGCATTATCCGAGGTCACGAAATGGCTCATCACCAGCGCCAACGGAAAGCCGAGCGGCGCTTTCGCTCTCGCGGACAGCAGCGAGGCGAAGTCCTGCATGGAGAGCCCCAACCGGTTCATGCCGGTATCGACATGGAGAGCAGCTTCAGCCTGCGTGCCAGTATCGCCGCATAGGGCCCGCCATTCGCCGATCTCCTCTTGCGAGCCGAGCACCGGGCGCAGCCTATGGGCGAGATAGAAACCGCTCTGCCCTACCGCCAATCCGTTGAGGATGTAGATCACGGCTTTCGGGCAGGCGCGCCGCAGCCTGATGCCCTCCGAAGGCACGGCGACGAAGAATGTGTCGCAGCCTGCCGCCGCGAGCGCGGCGCCCACCTCGATCAGGCCCGTGCCATAGGCATCGGCCTTCACCACGGCGGCGCAGGCGGCGGGCGCGACGAGATCGCGCAATCGGCGCCAATTGCCGACGACGGCCGGAAGATCGATGGCGAGTGTGCCACTCGCCGCAGCCGATGAGCCGGCTTCATCCGGCCGGCCGGCCGCGATCTTGGTCTGCCCCACCGCGTTCAAGGCGTGTGGCATACGGCCTCGATATTGTGGCCGTCCGGATCGAGGACGAAGGCACCGTAGTAATTCGGATGGTAGATGGGGCGCAGCCCCGGCTTGCCGTTATCCGTGGCGCCGGCCCGGATGGCGGCGGCGTGGAAGGCATCCACATCGGCCCGGTTCCGCGCCGCGAATGCGACATGCAGCCGCCCGGCGAGGCCCTTGCCCGTGCCGATCCAGAATTGCGGCCTGCCGTCGCGCCCGAATCCCGCATGCGCCTCTCCGCCCGTCGCCTCGCGCGGAACTTCCATGACGAGCCCGAAGCCCAACGGCTCCAGAGCCTTTTTGTAGAAGGCGAGCGAGCGCTCGAAGTCGGAAACCGCAAAGCCGATATGGTCGAGCATGACGGTTCTCCCCTCACATCCGTTCCGGCAAGCCCTCGTCATGGGCGAGGTTCGAGAAGCGCGTCACATCGGCTTCGAACTGCACCTCGACGGTGCCCGTGGGACCATGGCGCTGCTTGCCGATGATGATCTCGGCCTTGCCATGCGCCTGCTCCATCTCGCCCATCCATTTGAGATGCTCGT
>JBIOEK010000066.1:0-11542 GCA_044445925.1 Hyphomicrobiales bacterium | reverse complement strand
CTTCAATACCGAGTGGAACGTCTTTCCGTTCTCGCCTCCGATCCTCGAAGCTATGGCCGCCGGTTCGGTCGATATTGCGCTGCTCGGCGTCCTGCCCGTCATCAGCTCGGCGACGAAGGATGCCGGCGTCTGGTATTTTTACGATGAGCTGGCGAATGCCGCCGGTCTGATGGTGCAGGCAGACAGCGGCATCAAGAATGCCACAGATCTGAAAGGCAAGAAGATCGCCTTTCCGGGCAAGGCGTCGCAGCTCTACGGCCAGCTACTGATGTATCTCTCGGGCAGCGGTGTGACCGAGAGTGACATCGATCTCGTGCGCGCCAATGCGGCGGATATGGATACTCTGTTCCTGCGTAAGGCAGTCGATGGCATTCTTGCCTGGCCGCCATTCACTACTGAGCCTGTGCGAAAGGGCGCCGGCCGCACGCTGTTCACGGCGGACGACCTCCTGAAACTCAAGGCGGGGCATTGGCTCAATTCGGGGTGGGGCGTGCGCGCGGACTATGCAAAAGCCAATGAGGATGCCGTCCTCGCCGTCGTGGAATCGCTGCACGAGGCGACAAAGGTGCTGCGCGAACAGCCCGATGAGATGTATGCCGTGTTCGCGCAAGCGACCGGCTACAGCCTCGAGGCGATCCGCTTCCTGGTCAATGAGAAATACGAATTCTACTATGATACGAAGGACACGGCGCCTTCAGCCGCAAATCTTCAGCAGCTCTTCGACACGATGGCCAAATACGACATCATCAAGTCGGACAGGCCCATCAAGCCCGTGCTGGAGGCGCTTGTGCATCCCGAATTCGTCGAAAAGGTCCTTGCGACTGCGAGGTAGGCCGGTGGCTTGTTCCGGTCACTTGTGAGCTGGACCATTCCCGGCGGCGCGGAGCCCTGTGTGTATTCAGGACTACCTCGTGCGCACACCGGCGTGACTTGAGGAACGGCGCTGGGTATCGCGCGATCTCACTGGCATCGCTGATCAATGACAATCTACATCCCCAGATAGGTCTTCTGCAGCTCCGGATCGCGCGCCAGCGCCTCGCCCGTGCCGGAAAGGCTGATGCGTCCGCTTTCGAGCACATGGGCCTTGGCCGCGACCGAGAGCGACTGGACGACGTTCTGCTCGACGAGCAGCAGCGTGAGCCCGTCCTCGCCGAGGCGGCGTAGCAGGGCGAACAGCTCCTCGACCAGGAGCGGCGAAAGGCCGAGCGAAGGCTCGTCGAGGATGAGGAAGAGCGGTTCGGCCATCAGCCCGCGGCCGATGGCGAGCATTTGCTGCTCGCCGCCCGACAAGGTGCCGGCGCACTGGCCGCGGCGCTCGGCGAGGCGCGGAAAGATCCCCATCACGCGATCGCGGTTCTTTGCCCGCTGCCGCCGCGCCCGCCGGTAGCAGCCGAGCGCGAGGTTGTCCTCGACGCTCAGATCCGCGAATATGCATCGCCCTTCGGGTACGTGGATCAGGCCCATCTCGACGATCTCGGAGGGCTTCACGCCGCCGAGCGGCCGGCCGTCGAAGACGATTGAGCCTTGGCGCGGACGCAGGATGCCGCTGATCGCCCGGTTGAGGGTCGTCTTGCCGACGCCGTTCGAGCCCAGCACGGCGACGGTCTCGCCCTTGTGGATTTCGAGGTCGATCCCGCGCAGGATATCGACGCCGCCATAGCCGGCAACGAGACCCGAAACCTTCAGGAGCGCGCCGTCAGCCATGCTGCGCCCGCAGCCTCGCGGCCGCGCCTTCGCCGAGATAGGCCTCGATTACCTTGGGGTCGCGCGTGACCTCGCGCGGGGAGCCGCGAGCGATGAGCCGGCCTTGCGAGAGCACGAGCAGGTCTTCGCAGAGCGTCATCACCGCCTGCATCACATGCTCGACCATGACGATGGTCACTCCGCCGTCGCGGATCGCCCGGATCACCGGGATGATGTCGCGCATCTCCGAGGGGTTGAGGCCCGCGAGCGCCTCGTCGAGCAGCAGAAGGACAGGCTCGGTCGCAAGCGCGCGGGCGACCTCGAGGCGCTTGCGCGCCGCGACGGTGAGAGAGGCGGCGGGCATGTCGATGAGAGGGGTAAGCCCGACGAGCGCCGCGACCGCTTCCGCCCTGGCCAGCGCATCCGAGCGGCGGCGATGGCGCAGATGCGCGCCGATGGCGATGTTCTCGCGCACCGTCAGGCCGGCGAAAGGCTGCACAACCTGGAAGGTGCGGGCGATGCCTGCGAGCGTGCGCCGATGGGGCGGCAGCGCCGTGATGTCCTTGTCGCGGAACAGGATGCGTCCGGAGGTGCAGAGCTCGAAGCCCGAGATCAGCGCGAAGAGCGTGGTCTTGCCAGCGCCGTTCGGGCCTATCAGCCCGGTAATGCCGCCTTGAACCAGCGAGAGCGACACGTCCTCAACGGCGGTCAGCCCGCCGAAGTGCTTAGAGAGGGTCTCGACCTCGAGCAGCGCGGTCATGGCGAGATTCGCGCCAGCCGCGTCATCAGGCCCCGCGCGATCCGCGTCAGCGCTCCTTGGATTCCGCCCCGCGAAAAGGCGATCACCAAGATCAGGAGGGCGCCAAAAACCGCGGTGTCGATCCCGGGAATTCCAGCGGCGAATGACTTCGCGAATTCGCCGAGCTCATGAAGCGCTAAGGCGCCGAGCAGCGGGCCGAAGACCGTGCCGAGCCCGCCGATGATAGGCGCGAGCAGCGCCTGGATCGATATCGCGGTGCCGAAGCCGATCTCGGCGTTCACCAGCAGGAAATATTGCACGTAGAAAGCACCGGAAGCGGCCGTGATGGCGGCGGACAGCGTGATCGCCTGCAGCTTGACCTTCAGCGTGTCGATGCCGAGGGCCTTCGCGGTATCCTCGTTCTCCCTGATTGCGGAGAGATAGGCGCCCAGCCGCGAGCAATCGATGGCGCGCATCGTCAGCGTCGCGATGCCGACAAGCGCAAGGGCGATCCAGTAATAGACGGCGCGGCTTTCGAACTGGAAGTTCGACGCGCGCATATCGAGCCTCAGCAGGATGCCCGGCGCCCCGCCGAAGAAGGGCGAGGCATTGGCGATGATCCGAAACACCTCCGCGAAAGCGAGCGTCACCAAGGCGAAATAGGAGCCGCGCAGCCCCGAGCGGAAGCTCAAATAGCCGATCGCCCAACCGATCATGGCCCCGATGACGCAGGCAAGCCCGAAGGCCGCCCAGGCATTCACCAGGAAGCGCTGCTGCAGGATGGCGGCCGCGTAGGCGCCGCTGCCGAAGAAGGCGGCGTGGCCGAAGGAGAACTGGCCCCCATAGCCGGCGAGCAAGTTCCAGCCGATGCCCGCGAGCGCGACGATCAGGGTCGCCACCATGCCGTTGAGAATGGTGTTCGATGCGGTCGCGAGCGGTAGCGTAGCGCAGATCGCGAGCACCGCCAGGACCGGCGCAAAGGCGCGCGCCGTGCTCATGCACGCGCACCGAACAGGCCTGTCGGACGCAAGAGCAGCATGACGATGAACAGAACGAAGATGCCGAGCTGCCCGAGACTATCCCCCAAGAACAAGCCTGTCAGGCTCTCGATCACGCCGATGACGAGCCCGCCGAGAAGGGCGCCTGGAACCGACCCCATGCCGCCGAAGACGACCACGGTGAAGGCGACGAGAACATAGGCCTCGCCGACGCGCGGGTTGACGTAATAGCTCGGCAGCAGCAGGCAGGCCGCGATCGCCAGGCAAGCTGAGCCGAGCCCGAAGGTCACGGCGTAGATATGGGCGACATCGATCCCCATCAGCGTCGCCCCGTATTTCTCCTTCGCCACCGCGCGGATCGCCCTGCCGGTGTCCGTGTGGCGCAGCAGCACGAACAGCGCGAGCGCCGCGAGGCAAGCGACCGCGAAGGCGATCAGGCGCGGCAGCGGCAGGAAGGTGAAGCCGAGATCGACGCTGAGAAAGCCATAAGCGACATCGATCGAGCGGGTGTCGGAGCGGAAGGCGGCAAGCAGCAGGTTCTCGATCAGGATGGACAGGCCGAGCGTCACGAGGAGGATATTCTGGTCTTCGCCATGGCTCGCCGGCGAGATCACGAAGCGTTGCACCCCATAGCCGAGCGCGAAGAAGAGGGGCGCGAGCCCGAGCACCGCGAGATAAGGGTCGATCCCCGCCACGAAAGCGAAATAGGCGGCGAACATGGCGGCCGAGAGGATGGCGCCATGCGCGAAGTTGATGATGTGCAACACGCCGTAGACGAGGGTGAGGCCGACCGCGACGAGCGCGTAGATGGCGCCCGTCATGAGGCCGTTCAGGATGGCAGCGAATAAGATGTCCGGCGCCAGCATCAGCTCGCCGCCATGCTGCGGGTCAAATCCTTGGCCTCACGCCGGAACGGGGAAGACCGGCTTTGCGTCGGCGAAGGCGGCGGGGAAGATCACCTTGATGTCGTTGCCCTGCACCTGCAGGTTCACGGGCGCCGCGCCCTGATTCTGGCCGTCGATGAATTTCGTCGGCCCATAGGGCATGACATGGCCGGCGAAGGTCGAAGAGGCGAGGGCCGCCGTGATCTTGGCGCGGTCGGGCGAGGCTGCGCGCTCGATGGCGTCGGCGAGCAGCAGCACGCAGGAATAGTTGAGCGCCGTGTTGTAGGTGAAGAACTTGCCTTGCGCCTCGACCTGCTTGCGCAAGGCCAGCGCCGCTTCCTTGCGCGGATCGTACCAATGGTTGCAGTCCATGACATATTGCGCGGCTTCCGGGAATTCCTTGACGAAGCGGTAGTTGGAGGCCGCACCGTTGAGCACGCTGTAGATGCCCTTCGGCTTGATGCGCTGTTGCTGCATAGTGCGGGCGAGCAGCACGAACTCGCCGTAATAATCCGACGGAATGAGGAGATCGGGGTTCTTGGCCTTGATCTGCAGGGCGACATTCGACATGTCGCGCGCCGGCGTCGGATGCGCGATCGTGTCCAGGATTTCGAAGCCGCGTTTCGGCAGCTCCGCCTGTAGCAGCTTCGCAAGGCCAGAGCCGAACAGCCCGTCCTCATGCACCAGCACCACGGTCTTGGCGGGCTTGCCGGCTCCGTCATTGAGCTTGACGAGATTGTCGAGCGCGGTCCCGGCGACGATGCCGAAGCCCGGCGCGAAACGGAAGGTATTCTTGAGGCCGCGCTGCACGATGGCGTCGGTGACCCCGACATCGACGATATAGGGCAGATCGTAGCGCGCGGCGGCCTGGGTCGCTGCAAGGCAGATCGGGCTCGCGAAGCCGCCGACGATGGCGACCACGCCCTCACTCTGCATGCGCTCGACCTCGGCCGTGCCGCCATCCGGCGTCGAGCGCGCATCGCCCCCCACCATCTCGAGCTTGGCGCCGCCGAGCGACTTGATGCCGCCCGCATCGTTGACCGCCTTGAGGGCAGCCTCGGCGCCGAGCTGGCCCTGCTGCCCGTCGAAAGCGAGCGCGCCGGTCAAGGGCTGCAGGATGCCGACCTTGATCGGCGCCGTCTGGGCACGCAGATAGGACGGCATGGCGACGCCGGTGATCGCAACCCCCGCCCCCATGGTGATGAGATCGCGGCGGCTCGGGTTCTTGTCGATGCTGGTCGTCATGGTCCTCTCCCGTTTCGTGTCTTGTGGCGTTGCTGCACCTGGTTGGCGGATATTTGCCGGGCGGCGATCGATAGCGGACGGCCCGGATCGTTGGCGATGGGGGCCCAGCGCCGTCCATGCCTGCCGTCGGTGCGCACGAGATCCATGCGCAGCGCATAGCGGTCCGGGCGGTAGAGGGCGTGCAGATGCTCGATGCCGCGCCCCTCCTCGTCGAGGACGATGCGCGTCAGCGCGATGAGCGCCGAGCCGACCTCGACCTCGAGCGATTGGGCGATGTCCGGCGAGGCGAGCATGGCGCCGACCTCCTGGGTTGCGCGCGCCACGGCGATCCCCGAACGTTCGAGGAGCGACAGCAGCGGCCGCGAGGCGAGCTCAGCCTCCGAATAGGTGAGCCCGATGCGCTCGGGCACATGCGTCGTGAGGTAGGAGAGGGGCTGGCGGTCGATCAAGCGCACGCGGATGGAGCGCTGCACGCGCTCGCCGCCGCGCAGATTGAGGGCCGCGACGATATGGGCCGGCGCCTGATCGTAGCCGAAGGCCAAGAGCCTCACATCCGTCGTTTTCCCCATCGCCACGATATTGGCGAGCACGTCGGCGAGATCGGCGATCATCGGCTTTGGCTCATGGCGCGGCGTGGCGAAGGTTCCTGCGCCCTGCTTCCTGACGATCAGCCCTTCGCGCTCGAGCTCGGCGAGCGCGCGGCGCACCGTCATCCTCGAGACGGCGTGCTCGGCCGCGAGCATCTGCTCGGGGGGAAGTGCCGCGCCGTCCGAGAGCGCCCCGCCGGCGATCCGTTCGCGCAGCAGGAGATAAATCTGCCGGGTTTTGGAGGGCTCGACGCCTGGCATGATCGGCCTTGAACATGTTACCTTTAGATGTATAGCTTATAAGACAAATCGAGCCGGTCAACTTCAGTTTGCGACATGCGCGGCGAGCCTTCGACCATCATCGACAAATTATGGGCGTCCCATGAGGTCGTGGTGCGCGCGAGCGGCGACACCCTCATCTTCGTCGACAGGCATTTCCTGCATGAAGGCTCCTTCCATGCCTTCGAGCAGCTTCGTAAGCGCGGTCGTGAGGTGGCGCGTCCCGATCTCTCCTTCGCGATCGACGATCATTACGTGCCGACGCGGTCGCGGGGCGAGCCCATTGCCAACCGGGATATCGCCCGCATGGTCGAGCTCCTGGCGCAAAATACCGACAGGCACGCAATCGCCCACTTCGATCTTCATGACCGTCGCCAGGGCATCGTGCATGTGGCGATGCCCGAGCAGGGCCTGACCTTGCCGGGGCTCGTCATCGTTTGTGGCGACAGCCACACCTCGACGCATGGCGCTTTCGGCGCCTATGCCTTCGGCATCGGCGCCTCGGAGGTCGCCCATGTGCTGATGACCCAAACCATCTGGCAGAAGAAGCCGAAGCGCATGAGCGTCAGGGTCGAGGGGGCGACGATGCCGGGCATTTCCGCGAAGGACGTGGCGCTGACCCTCATCGCCCGCATCGGCGCCGACGGGGCGCAAGGCCATGCGATCGAATATGCGGGTTCGGCCGTTCGCGCCCTCTCGATGGAGGGACGCATGACCTTGTGCAACCTCTCGATCGAGGCAGGCGCCCGCAATGGCATCGTCGCGCCCGACATGACGACCTATGCCTGGCTGCAAGGACGTTCCTTCGCCCCCAAGGGCGAGGCGTTCGAGCGTGCCGTCGCGGATTGGGAGAAGCTGGCGAGCGATAAGGACGCCGCTTTCGACAGCGAGATCGTCCTCGACGGGGCCGAGATCGCGCCAACCGTCACCTGGGGCACGAGCCCGGAGCAGGCGCTGCCGATCGACGCCATCGTGCCGAACCCCGCGGCGACCGCCGACAAGGCGAAGGCCTCGGCCATCAGCGATGCGATCCAATATATGGGCCTGACGCCCGGAGCGAAGCTCACTTCGATCGTCGTTGATCGCGTCTTCATCGGCTCCTGCGCCAATGGACGCATCGAGGACCTGCGGGCCGCGGCTCGCGTGCTGAGCGGGCGCAAGGCGAAGGTGCCGGGCCTCGTCTCGCCCGGCTCGAGCGCCGTGAAGCGCCAGGCCGAGGAAGAAGGGCTCGACCGCATCTTCCGCGAGGCCGGTCTCGATTTTGTCGATTCGGGCTGTTCCATGTGCGTTGCGATCAACGGCGATGTCGTGCCGGCCGGAGAGCGCTGCGCCTCGACCACCAACCGCAACTTCAAGGGTCGGCAGGGACCATCCGCGCGCACCCATCTGATGTCGCCCGCCATGGTGGCCTCGGCCGCGGTCGCGGGCCATCTCGCCGATGCGCGGGACTTCCTCGAGGGACGCGCGTGATGCGAGCCTTCACGACGCTCGATGCCATCGCCTGTCCGCTGCCGTTCGCCAATCTCGACACGGACCAGCTTCTTCCGGCGCGCTTCCTGAAGCGGCCGCGTTCGGAGGGCTATGGCAGCTTCCTGCTCCACGATCTGCGCTTCGGCGCGGACGGCAAGGGCAAGAGCAGCCTGTCGCTCGACGACCCGCGCCGCAAGGGTGCGCGCATCATCGTGGCGCGGCGCAATTTCGGCGGGGGCTCATCGCGCGAGGGCGCGGTCTATGCGCTCGCCGATTTCGGCATCAGCTGCGTCATCGCCCCGAGCTTTGGCGATATCTTCGCCGGCAATTGCGTGATGAACGGGTTGCTCCCGGCGCGGCTCGGTGAGGCGGAGCTCGAGTCACTGCTGGCGAAGCTCGAGCTTCACGAAGGCCTGTCGATCAATGTCGACCTCGAGACGCAACGCATCACCTGCGGGAATGCCGTCTTCGAGTTCCAGGTCGACCCGTTCTGGAAGACGAAGCTCCTCAACGGCTGGGACGATATCGACATCACCACGAGCCACGCGGCCGAGATCGCAAGCTTCATGTCCGAGGATGCAAGGCGCAGGCCCTGGGCAAGGCCGGAGGGACCGGCGGGCTAGGCTAATTCACGATCCCGCCTATCGGGCGTTCCGTAATGCAGCCTGCGAAGACGCGGCCGAATCGGTTGCGGAGCAATTTCGAGAGAGGCACATCCTCTTGGCGAACGAAGCCGTGCTGTTTGATCTCTCCTTTGGCGAGCAGGTCCAGCACGGCGCAGATGCCGGATGCCGTGGTCACCTGTATGGCGCTGCGCAACCTTCCGTCGATCTCCTTGCCGTAGATCATTCCGGCGGCGGTCTCCTGGACGTGTTGGCCCCGCTTGAACCCGTCCGCCAGCACGAAAACCACGACGACATCCTGCAGCGTTTCGGGGATGGCATGTTCCAAAATATCCTTGAGGAGATGCCGCCTTTCCGAGAGGCGCAGGTCCTGCAGAAGCACCTTCATGAGCGCCTGGTGACCCGGGTAGCGTATAGAGCGGTAGTTCAACTCGCGAACGCGTCCAAGATAGGTCTCGCACAGCGATCCGAGGCCGCCCGAAGTGTTGAAGGCTTCGTAGACGACGCCCTCGAGCGCAAATCGTTCGAGCCCTTCCAAGGGAGCGAGGTTGCAAAGCTGCCTGTCGACGATCCCTTCGCACGGCTCGCAACATTCGTTGATGAGGCCGTCGACGCTCCAGGTCAGATTGTAGCTCAAAGCATTCGCCGGAAACCGCGGCAGCGCGCCCACTCTCAGCCGCAATGTGTCGAGAACATCGAATCGCTGCGCCATGTCGTGGGCGAGGATGGATACGAAGCCCGGCGCCAAGCCGCATTGGGGAATGAATGCGGCTTTGGCTCCCTCGGCGAGAAGCCGGACGTGCCGGGTGCTTGCCACATCCTCCGTGAGATCGAGATAATTGACTCCCGCCGTGCTCGCCGCCTCGGCGATCGTGGCGGTGAGCTTGTAGGGAGCGGCGGAGAGCACGGCATACTTGCCGCGCAAGAGCTGAGCGAGACTCTCCCGATCGCCGATATCGAGGGTCTCTCGGGCAATTGTCGCGACGACGGCGTCGTCGTCGAGCACGGAATGATTCTTGTCGGCAATCGTGACCCGGTAGTCGCCGCTGGATGCGAGAAGATCCGCAACGACTACGCCAATTCTGCCCGCGCCGAGTACCGCCACGTCCAGCATGATCCGAGTGCCTTTTCCTGCCTCCTGAAGACGCCGAAGGTTGCGGCGGGCCTTCGCAGGATGCTATGGGCGAATCGCCCTTTTCGACGTGCGTTTTCGGCGATCTGAAGAGATAGACTTGGCACAATGCCCATAAGCGCCTCGGACGCCGCGCTGATCGCGCTTTTGCGCGAGAACGGGCGCGCATCCGTTGCCGATCTCGCGCGACGGCTCGGCGTGTCGCGCACGACCGTGCAAAGCCGGATCGCCAAGCTCGAGAAGACCGGCGCGATACTCGGCTACACGGTCCGTGTGGCGGACGAGCGCGAGCGCGGCCTCGTTCGTGCCCATATGATGGTCACGCTAAGCCCGAAACATTCAGCCGGCGTCGAGGCGGCCCTCCGGAAGGTTCCTGAGGTTCGCGCGCTCTACTCGGTGAGCGGCGCCTTCGGCCTCATCGTCGTGGTGGCCGCAAACTCGGTCGCGGAGCTCGACCGTCTCATCGATAGGATCGGCGCGTTCGACGGCGTGGAGCGAACGACGTCCGCGGTCGTCCTGTCGACGCGCATCGATCGCTAGCCGGGGCGCGGCCAGTGGCGGGCTAAGGCCCCCGAGCCGCAAGGTCGTCGGTCAATATACGGCACTCGTCGACGATGATCTTGGAAACGATGCTCGCCAGACGTCCGATGGGGCGCCCGAGCGGGCGGCATATGCCGACGACGAAAGGTATCGAGATCGAGAATTTGCGCGCCACAATACCGCGGCCGCGATAGGCGCGCGCGCTGATCGGATTGACGAGAGCCACGCCGATGCCTTGCTGCACCAGAGCGCAGACCGCTTCCGCCGTCGTCGTCTCGACTGGAATTTCCTTAGCGAGGCCTACCTCCTCGAATATCCCGTGGAAGCGCTGCCGATAGATATCGTCGGAGGTGAAGCTGATCAGCCGCTCGCCTTGCAGGTCCTTGGGGCGAACGACGTCGAGGCTCGCCAGGCGATGCCCCTCCGGCACGATGCAGACCTCGTCCCCGATGGCGATCTCCTCGACCTCGGTGCCGTCGACCGCCACTCCCGCCTCGACGAGGCCGAGCTCGTAGCGCAGGGCCAGCAGTTCCCGGAGCAGCACCGGCTGATCGAGCGAGAAATAGGAGACGCGCGAATTCGGCTCCAGTTCGAGGAGGCGGCGGCATAGGCGCGGCATCAAGGTCTGCGAAAACAGCGCGAGACAGGCGAGTTCGATCCTCGTGCCCGCCATGTCGCGAATGGCCTGCGCCGCAAGCGACAATTGATGAAGGCCCGAATAGCACCGCTGCACCTCGGCATGGAGCTGGATGGCCTTCTCGGTGGCGAAAAGGCGCTTCGATCGCCTCTCGAAGAGAGAAAAGCCGAGCAGGCGCTCGAAGGCGGCGAGCTCCCGGCTGACGGTCGGCTGCGAAGTCCGCAGCAGTGCCGCGGCCCGCGTGACGCCGCCGCTGGTCATCACGGCGTGAAAGATTTCAACGTGCCGGAGCGATATCGGTGTCGACGACGATGCTTTCATATCAAGTTTGGATGAATAGCCCAAAAATTGATATTTGCGAATGGAAACTTGCTGAAGCAGGATCACATGGCTCGAAGGGCGGCTGCGCCGGTCGCTGGTGCGATGGCGTGACGCAACTGGCTCGGCACGGAGCGCGGAGGACCGATGGACAAGCCCGACGCATCCTCCAGGCTTGTTCACTCGCTGAGCGACCTCATGCTCTTGCCGGGACTCTCTGGCCATGAAGGCCGTGTTCGCCAATATCTGAGGGCATCCCTGTCGCGCGAGGGCATCGAGGCTCAGACGGACCGCATCGGCAATCTCATCGCCAGCTTGCCTGCGCCGGACAGTTCCGCCCCGAGCGTGATGCTGTTTGCCCACATGGATCAGATCGGGTTTTTCGTGCGGCGCATCGAGGCCGATGG
>JBIOEK010000065.1:0-11560 GCA_044445925.1 Hyphomicrobiales bacterium | reverse complement strand
GTCGGATCAGGCATGTCCACTATCCCTCAAGTCCCCCGGGCGAAGGATTCGGCTGAAAGCATGCCATTGGCAAGAGCATTCTCGAACTCGCTCGAAAAGGCCAAGCCGATCGGAGCCGTCGGATGCTTCGCCTCCGAAGGGCGCCGATCCCCAAGAGTCAGTGAGTTGCGGCGAGGCCCCGCCCCGCCAAGGGGACCTGTTCATGCAGGGAGCGGATCTTCAAGGCTCCCAAATTGCAAACGGGCCGGCGTCCCCCCCGAGGGAGGACGGCGCCGGCCCGCTGCCATCATCTATCTCTCGACGGGCTTACGCCCGGAACGTGCCACCACAGCAATGACAGGTGAAATAGCGATACACGTAGGGCGATTCCCAACCGGTCCCGACGCACCCGCAATAGGGGCAGCGCTGATAGGCGAGGTAGGCCTGGCCTTCGACCCCTGCCTTCTTGGGCTGCGCATAGAGCCGTCCGACCTCCTTGGGGTCGAGCGCCTTCACCTCGGCATCGGTAAGCTTGGTGCCGACCTTGACTTTGATTTCTTTCGCTTCGTCTGCCATTTTCGTCTCGCTCCTGTGTCAGTCGCGCCAGCTTCGGCGCCAACTTCAGCCCGGTGCCGGAAGGCATCCGCGCTGTCTGCAGAACGGCATGAACCCACGCCGTGCTTGCCTCTAAAATACTACTCCAACCCCCACCTGCATGTGACCTGCTTCACTCGCCTTCCTTTTTCGTCGCATTGGCGAAATGTCTCAATGCGGTCTTGATCTCGAAAAGCTTCAGATCCGGACAGGCCCCGAGCAAGAGAGCGCAAAGCCCGCTGACCGTCGGCGTCGCGAAGCTCGTTCCCGTCACCGTCGTGTAGCCTCCTCCGCGCGCCGGGGCAATGACGGCCTCGCCCCGCGCCTCGAACTCGATCGGGGTTCTGGCTCGGAACACGTAATCGAACGGGCTCTGAAAGCTGCCCCGGTCGACGCCGATGCAGGAGGAGAACTCGGCCGGCAACCCGTCATCTCCGAGCGGAAGATTGCGTCTTGCGGCCACCACGATCTGCTCTTGGAAGTAAGCGCGTTCGCATAATTGCGAAAACTCGCCGCGAATCGAGGAAATGGCCGCAAGGCTCAAATTGAGCACCCGCCAAGGCTGGTCGAGCGCATGCACGAAGCCGCGCAGCAGGACTTCCGTCCCGCCGATATTCCTCTCGCTGAGGATCCGCACGTCGTAGATGCGAGCATTCGGCGCGATGGCCGCGATGATCCCCGCGACCGACGTCCCGTGGCCGAAGACATCATTATTGGCCGAAGGCGACAACTCATGCACGACCGGCCTGTCGTCCTCGAGCTCGATCGCGACCGCGCCTTCGATGCGGCCGGCGAGATCGGGATGGCTGCCATCGATCCCTGAATCCAATACCGCGACGGTCACGGGCGCCAAGGCGCGCTTGCGGAGGCCTTCCCAGCCCTCGGCAAGGATGCAAGCCGCCCCCATGCCGGATTCAGCCCTGTCCCGCAATTGCCTCGATCCCACCTAGGATTTGCGCGAGCGGGCCCAAGGCGCTCGGCCGGTTGGCGACGATGCGCTGCAGCCGTCCCAGGATTTCCTGCTCGAGGCGCGTGGCATCGCCGAGCCCGGCGGCCTGCGACGCGTCGCCCTTGCGAACCTTGAGCAGCCGCGTCTGCTCGACCAGGAGGCCGGCCAAGCCCGCGAACCGCGCGTAGAGATCCGTCTCCTTCGCAGTGAACAAGCGGCCTTTCATGAAGGTCACCGCCGTCAGCACGCCGATCACCGTGTCCCCGAGCATCATCGGCGCGGCGATCACGGATTCAGGCCCTTCCGACAACCGCTCGGTCTGCGCCACGTCCCGATAGACCGGCGCCCCCACCTGGACCTGCCGTGTCACGGCCGCAAGGCCCGTGATCCCCGAGCCGAGCGGCACGCGCTGGCCCAACAGGGTTTGCTCCGAGGCCCCGATCGTCATGGCGAAACGCAGATTGCGGCCATCCGGATCCAGGACGAGGAGCGAGCCCTCATCGGCCGAGACGACGCTGACCCCGATTTCCACGAGCAGCCGGAGCGCGATGGCTTCCGGGGTCGCCGGCAATACCCCCAGATACTCGGCGAGTAGCTGCTCAGACCCCGAACTCATGCGAACTCCCAGCGCCCCGTTTCACCCTATATGGAAGACAAGCGCCCTTGCAAGGGAGCGTTGCGCAACTCCGAGGCAATCGCATTTGATCTGGAGGACCGGTCGAGCGCAATCCCTCCAAAAGGGGAGGGATAGGCGCGCTGCCAGGCACGCCATCGCACCTAAGGCCTTGAAGGATCGGCCCGATCCGCCCATCAGCCGATGATAGCTTCGAGCCATTCGGGCTTGCGCAGGACGAGCATGCCCTTGTCGACATCGAGAATGCCGTCGGCGCGCCAGATCTGCACCTGTTTGTTGACGGCCTCCCGCGACGCGTCGATCATTGCGCCCAGCTGGCGCTGCGAGAGGCGCAGATTGATCCTGACCCCGGCCTCGCCCGCCAATTTCGTGCCGTGCGAATGGGCAAGCGCCAGGAGCCGCTTCGCGAGCCTTGCCCGTAGGTTGAGGAAGGTCGTGTCCTCGATCATGGAGCTCGTCCACCGGATGCGCTCGCAGAGGAGGCCTAGCATGTGGATCGCCAGCCTTGGATCTTCCTCGAGGAGCGGCATGAAATGATGGCGGTGCATCAAGAGCAGCTCGCAATCCTCCATGGCCGAGGCATGGGCGGTGCGCGGCCGGTCGTCGATCAGGGCGATCTCGCCGAACAGAGAGCCCGGCAGCAGGATGTTCAGCAGGATCTCGCGATTTTCCGAGCCGATATTGAAGATACGGACCTGGCCGCGAAGTATCCCATAGAGGCAGTCGCCCGGGTCGCCCTGGCGAAAGATAACCGCGTCCGCGGGCACTTTCTTGACCACGCTGTATTGCACGATGCGGTCGAGGGTGCGGTTGTCCAGGCCCTGCAGGAGAAAGTGCCGGGAGAGAAGCTCACGCTTGTCGCTGGCGAGTTGACTGGTCATCGGCCCGAGCGGTCATACCAGATGTACTGCTGAGGCGTATATTAGAGCTGGAGAATCTTCAAGCGAAGCAGCCCGCCGCCGGCCTGAAAACCCGCGTCGCGCCAAAGCATTGCGACCGAGATCGCCATCAGCGCGCGCCCGGCCCGAGCGTGCGGCGCGGCCGCAGCTCGTAGAGGGGGGCCTTGCCGAATTTCTTGGCGGTATCGACCTCGCCGAGATACTCGCAGATGAGATCCGTCTCGGCGTCCACGGCCAGCGCGGCCGCGAAGGCTTCGCTGACATAGATCATTCCCGGCACCGCGATGGGCTCGATGCGGGCCGCTTCCACGACATGGATGCCCATATAGTTGACGCGCTCCTGAACCCTGTCGAAGACCCGTTGCACCGGACCATAATGCAAGCCGATGCGCATGCTCATATGGACGCCGGGATCGAGCTCGGCGACGCCTGGCTGCTTCAAGAGGTTCTGCACGTCGACCGCGCAGCGCGCCGCCGTCGAGACGGTGTCGAACTGCGCGAAGATCGCGTCGCCCCAGCTGTTGCGCGAGAGGAGGTGCGGCGCGTAAGTGTCGAAGACCGCGCCGATGCCCCCGAGTATGCGTTCGGCGTATTTCAACACCGAGGATTCCGGCATCTTGCTGAACCCGTGCAGATCCCCGAAGAGAACCGCGGCGTTGATACGGTCGCCCGAGGCGACGCTCTTGGGTGCCGGGGGAGGAAGGTTCGAGGCTTCTCCGACCCGCCCGTCCCCCCGGATGAGGAAGGCTCGCCTGCCGGTGCCCGACCAGAAGGCGACGTCGTCGATCGGATCGAATATGCCCTCGGCCAACGGCACATCCATATTGCAGGTCGCGAGCATGATCGCGGCGGTATCGAACGATCTCGCCCGCAATATTGCCTGCCCCATTGCCAGCCGGCACGCATAGCGAACCGGAGCGGAGTGGCCCTGATATCCATAGTTCGTGGCGTGCTTGAGGGTCCTCGCCTTCAAGATGCAGCGATTGAACCTTGCGACCCAATCGGCGCCATAGGGAGCTACCGCCTCGGCGATGAACATCTCCGTCGGAAAGGCCAGGACCACATGCAGATCGGCGCCTCGCGCCAGCAAGGCTTCGGCAAACAGGATGTCGGCCCCGGCGGCCAGACCGCCGACGCCGATATGACTTTCCTCGGCGGCGAGCTTGGCTCGAATCGCGTCGGCGAGAGCAGTCTCATGCTCGGCCTCGAGCCTTGGACCTGGGCGATCGCCCGTATAGACGACGAGGGGAGGAACACGCAGCGGGGCCAGGAAGGCTTCGCTCAACCCGAGCGTTCGGCAGCTCAGCTTCAGCTGGCGGCCCGTCGAAGCGTAAGCATCCCAACGGGTCATTTCGCCCTTGCGGCCGAGCCTCGCCGCCGCCTCGACCTCCCGGCTTGCCGAAACCTGGTCGCCGCTGAGGAGATGGGCCTCGGCGAGCGTCGCGAAATACCAGTAATCGGGCTCGCTCGGGGGCTTCGCGGCGAGAATCTCCAGGACCGTCTGCGCCGCGCGGCGCGACCTCTCCTTGTCGCCCGCCCAGAGGCGCAAGGCCGCCACATTCACGAGCGGATAGTCGCTGCGGGTCAGCTCGAAGACCGCCTCATAGATATCCGCCGCGTGGTTCATGAGCTTGGCGCGCTCGGCGCCATCTTCGGTCGCGAGCGCCCGGTCCTTGGCCAAGCGCCCTTTGAGCGAGCCGATGTCGATGCGCAATTGACCGCTGGCGCTCGCCCGATCGAAGCCGAGCTCGTCGAAGCGCTTTTGCGCGAAGGCCGTGGCCCCCGAGCGCGCCAGAGCGAGCACGCTCTGATAATTCTGCTTCAGATCGTCTGGGTCTGCGCTCGACCCCTCCCCCAAGGGCTCCCCAAATTGCGCGGTCTTTGGCGTCTCGGTGGAACTGTTCACGATTGCACCCCTCGGGCATTGGCGAACCGACACTGCAACCGCGGCAGCTTTCGGCATCGCATGGCGCGACTATCGAAGATCATCGAGGCCGATGTCCAGTGCGCATTGCACGAAGGATTGGCACGAAGGATCGGCACGAAGGATTGGCACGAAGGATCGGCACGATTGACGCCAACTGGCGTCGCGAGGCGTCTTGAGCTAAGCGCAGGGGGAGCAGCGCCGAGGCGTTCATGAGGCCTTCTTCGGAAATTGCGGGCGAGGCGGCGTCGATTCGGTCCTGAATGGCGAGATCGCAGGTGAACCCCATCGAAGTCGAAAGGGATCCGGGAGCCGTGGCTCACCGCGATGGGATGGCGAAGAAGCGCGGGGTCTTGCCGCTCCTCTTCCTGCTCGCTGCGATTTTTGCCGGGGGCCCCGCGGCAGCGCAAGACAATCCGGCTCCTTTTCCCTCGGACTTCAAGCAGTTCCTCGCGGAACTCTGGCCGGACGCCGAGGCCCAGGGGATCACGCGCGCCACTTTCGACTCGGCTTTCCAGAACCTTGCTCCCGACCCGCGCGTGATGGCCCTGACGCGCAGCCAACCTGAATATGGCAAGCCGTTCGGCGACTACGTCAACGCCTTCGCTTCGCCGGCGCGCATCGACAATGGCAGCCGCAAGGCGGCCCAGTGGTCCGAAGCCCTTGACGCGATCGAACGCAAATTCGGAGTGGATCGCTTTATCGTGCTGGCGATCTGGGGGCTCGAAACCTCCTATGGAAGCGAGCCGCTGCGCTGGAACGTCATCGGCTCGCTCGCGACCTTGGCTCAGGCGCGCTACCGCGAGCCTTATTTCCGAGACGAGCTCCTTGCCGCTCTCAAAATCGTCCGGGACGGACATTTGTCGCCGGACAGGATGCTCGGCTCGTGGGCGGGCGCCATGGGCCAGACGCAATTCATGCCCTCGAGCTTCATCGCCTACGCGGTCGCCTATTCGGGCAGCGGCTCCCCGGATATCTGGACGAAGGTGCCGGACGTCCTCGCCTCGATCGCCAATTACTTCCATGAGCGGGGCTGGAAACCCGGCCTCACCTGGGGTTTCGAGGTCGTCGTGCCCGACGGCTTCGATTATCGTCGCAGCCGCGCGTCCTTCTCCGAATGGGCGGGGCTCGGGCTCAAGCGCACCGATGGCGGCGACTATCCGGCAACCGGCGATGCCATCTTGTTCTTCCCGAGCGGCGCTTCCGGGCCGGCCTTCCTGGTGACCGAGAACTTCAACGTCATCAAGCGCTACAACAACTCGGATGCCTATGCCTTGTCGGCGGGCTATCTCGGGGATCGTCTGCATGGGGCCTCGCCCATCCGGACGCCCTGGCCGCAAGCCGACCGCCAGCTCACGCTTGGCGAGCGCATCGCGCTGCAGCGGAAATTGGCCGAGCTCGGCTATAACGTGAACGACTTTCAAGGCCGTATCGATTTCGATCTGAGAGACGTGATCCGCGAGGTCCAGGTGAAGTTCGACATGATGCCCGACGGCTTTCCGACGCTCCCCCTGCTCGACAAGCTCGGTATCCCGGCGAAATGAGCGCCTCGCCGCGGTGACACTTCAGGCCTCGGCCGAGGCTGTCGGCCGAGGCTTGTGTCTTTCTGGACTTGGTGCGAACCTTTGGGGCGCATGAGAAGGAGGCGACCATGGATGCGCGGCAAGTCTGGCTCGGTATCGGCATGGCGTTCTGCGCCTTCCTGGTCGGCACGCCGGCGAGGGCCGACGTGATCGACGGGGACTGGTGCCACGAGGACGGCCGCCATTTCTCGATCCAGGGCCCGAGCATCGTGACACCCGCGGGCCAGAGGACGCAGGGCGACTACACCCGGCACTCCTTCCGCTACACGGTTCCGGCCAATGATCCGGGAGCCGGACAAGACATCTTCATGCGGCTCTTGAACGAGATGACGCTGAGCCTGCAGAACGGGCCCGACGGCGCTTCCCAGATCTGGCATCGTTGCAAGCCGACGACGAGCTGAGGCTTGCATCAAGCGACGGGACGACGGCGGCGCCGACTGTAAATTCGGTCCGGGCCCGCCCTGAGATCGGAGGCAAGATGCGCAAGATCCTGACGGTCGCCTTCACCCTTGCAGGGCTCGTGGGGACGGCTTTCGCCGCCTCGGCCGCTCGGGCGCAGAGCCCCGCTGCGCTCTGCGTCGGAAAGGGGACGGTCGACGCGACCACGCCCATCCCGGCATCGCTCGTCGAGGCGGCGAGCCGTCTCTTCGGAGGCGACCCGGCCTTCGTCAAGACCAGCACCGTCTATCGCTGCATGCAGGATAAGGTCTGGCTGTGCAATTACGGCGCGAACCTCGTCTGCGACAAGGCCGATACCAGCCGCAGCAATCCAGGCGTCGTGAAATGGTGCAGGGAGCATCCGGGTTCGGCCGATATTCCGATGGCGGCTACCGGTCACGGCACGATGTATTCCTGGGCCTGCGCGGGCAACAGGCCGCGCATCACGCGCGTCCTGCAGAAGGTCGATGCGCGCGGCTATATCGCGGATAATTGGAAGCTCCTGCCCTGAGCGCTATGGCGGCGGGTTCGCGCCGGCCCCGGCCGTCCGTGGATCCGCGAGCGCCGCGCACACCGCCTTGGCGAAGGCGTCGGTCGCGAGCGGCCCACCGAGATCGGCCGTGCGCAGCGCCTTGTCGGCGAGAACGCGGTCGATGGCTTCCTCGATGACGGCGCCGGCCCGTTCGAGCGCCGCGTCCTGGTCCTTGCGTCCCCGCCAGGCGAGCAGCATGGCAGCGGAGAGGATGAGCGAGGTCGGATTGGCCTTGTTGCGGCCGGCGATATCGGGAGCCGAGCCGTGCTGGGCCTGCGCGATGCAGACGCGGTCGCCCGCATTGATGGAGCCGCCGAGGCCGAGGCTGCCGGAGAGTTCGGAGGCCTCGTCGGACAAGATGTCGCCGAACATATTCGTGGTCACGATGACGTCGAAGCGGTCGGGTTCGCGGATGAGGAGCGCCGCCACGGCGTCGACGATCACGTCCTCGAATAGGACGCCAGGATAGTCGGCGGCGACCTTGCGGACCTCGCGCAGGAAGAGGCCGTCGGAGAGCTTAAGCACATTGGCCTTGTGGACCGCGGTTACCTTGCGGCGACGCCGCAATGCGAGCTCGAAGGCAGCGCGTGCGATGCGATGCGAGCCCTTGGCAGTGATCTTGCGCAGCGACAGGGCCATGTCGGGGTCCGGCATGAACTCGCCCGAGCCCGAAAACATGTTGCGGTCCGCGTAGAAGCCCTCGGTGTTCTCGCGCATGATGACGAGGTCCATAGGCTTACGCAGGATCGTCAGCCCCTCGCGCGACCGGCATGGGCGAATATTGGCGTAGAGATCGAAGGCCGATCGCAACGCGCCCGACGGGTTGACGCCCCCTTCCTCGAGCGAAGGATATTCGTAATGGGAGACGGGTCCGAGGATGACGCCGTCGACCTTCTCGATGCGCGTAAGGATGTCCTTCGGCAAGGTCGTGCCTTGCGTGCGCAAGCTCGCAAGCCCGATATCGCGCTCCTCGAATTCGAGCCGCAGCGAAAGCGCCGCGTCGACGGCGCGCAAGACCTCGAGGGTCGCCGCCGTGATCTCGGGGCCGATGCCATCGCCTGGAAGAACGAGGATCCTCATCGGCTCGCGCGATCTACGGCCCGCTATGCGGGCGCGCCCGGATCGCCGCTATGGCGCGATCAAGCCTCCCTGGCCCGTGCCGACCGAGACGGCAAGGCCCATATGCAGCTTGTCGGTCACCGCGTAGTCGAAGCCGGCCCCCACGGTCGCGGCGCCTTGCAGCCGGGACGAGGAGTTGAACAGATCGCTGGCGGATTCGGTTGCGCTCACATAGCCGCCTCCGGCCCCGATGTTGGGCCTGGCGAGCACGACACCCGTCGTCACGAAGGGCATGAAACGCCCCATGTCATAGCCGATCTTGACGCTGGTCGCAGCGTAGTCATAGCCCTTGAAAGGACCGTGCCGGAACGGAAAGGGCGCATAGCCGGTCGCCGCGTCGATGCCGATGACGAAATTATTGGAGAATTCGTGGTCGTAGCCGGCGACTAGCCCCCCGCCGACGCCCCCTTTCACGCCCTTTCCGGAAAAGGCGAAAACCTCACTGCCGATATGGAAGCCGCTCCAAGGAGAGGCAGAGGTCGGCGCGGGCTGCGGGTCGAGCGCGAGGGAAGGTAGCCGCGGCCCTGCCGCCTCATCGGCATGCGCCGCAAGGCCAAGGCCGCACAGCATGAGGGCAGCGAGAATCGGCCGCATCAGCATTCGCGTCTTCCGCTATTCGAACCGCGTCCAACATACCCGACACAGGAGTGCGGCGTCAAAAGGGCGAAGGCGCCATCTCGATCTATGGCCTGTTCACATTTGGGCACCAAAAACTTGCGTTTTTCAGCGATTGCGACGCTGATGGCTTCAGTTTCGGGATTGGCGTGCCGGGCAGGCCTGGACAATGCGAGCCTCAACCTTATCACTCTGAACTCTATTGACTTTCGGGGCAAGATCCGCTCGCTCCGCGGCGAATCATTAGGCCCCGAGAATGTTGAGGAATGTTGATTCTGACCATTGAGTGATCGGATTCCGGTAGCCGGCTATATGATTGGCCAGGACGCTGGACGCACTTCGTCGCAAGCGCCAGGGGCCGTGCCGCGCAGATCGGGGCCAACCGGCGAATTAAGACCGCGCGAGATCGCTGCTGCGCGACCAGCGCAAGCTCGCAGCGCCGGAGCTACAGATACACTTGTCAAAAATCGCGCCCCGGCCATTGGTCCGTCAAGTCATTGGGCCGCGGCACGTCATCTCAAGGGTGCATGATAATCGAGGCATGATGAGAACACAACGAGAATATCGCTGCTCGCCATCCTGACGGATCGCCTGCTCGAGGATATGGTGCATTGGGCGAGACGGCGTTCCGGAGGCTCGGCCTCCGAACGGCAAGGAGCCGAAATCTCCGCCTCGTAAGGGATTTGGAAACTGATTCGCGCTTCATAGGCTTGCCTATGATAAGCACGCTTACTATAATACTCCGATGAACGCGATCCCTGGAGCCCTGAAGAGCGCGAGGCGCGAATTCGCCTTCCTCTTATCCGATGTGGCGCGGCTCCTGAAGACTTATACGAACAAGCGGGCCCGCGAGATCGGCGCCACGCGGGCGCAATGGTCGGTGCTGGCGCGGATCGAGCGCCATCAAGGCCTCAAGCAGTCCGAGCTCGCGGGCCTCCTCGATATCGAGCCGATCACGCTTGGACGCATCTTGGACAAGCTCTGCGAGCAAGGCTTGGTCGAGCGGCGCGCCGACGCCGACGACCGCCGCGTACGCAGGCTGTTTCTTCTGCCGGCCGCCGGGTCGATCCTCGACCGGCTGCACGCGCTGGGCGAGGGCATCATGGCCGAGGCACTCGACCATGTCGGAGACGACGCGGTCATGCGGCTCATCAACGACATGAGCCTGATCAAGGAAAACCTGAAAGAGCGGCTGCAATGCGAATCCAAGCCGGCGAGCTGAGAAGGACATCGCGTTGGCGGCCGTAACCTTCAAAGAGTCGACCGAGCGGCCGAGAGCTGCTTCTCGCCCCAAGCTTCGAGCGCCTTCGAGAAAGGCCTTGACGCGGCTGACGCTGCTCGTGCTGCTGCCGCTTTGCGCCGTCGCGGCCGGGCTCTTCTACTATCTCAATTCCGGGCGCTATGTTTCGACCGACAACGCCTATGTCGGCTCGCAGCGCGTGCTCATCACTCCCGACGTCTCCGGCAAGGTGCTGACCATCGCGGTCCATGAGGGTCAGCATCTCTCGGTCGGGGACGTGCTGTTCGAGATCGACCCCGTGCCCTACCAGATCGCGGTCACGCAGGCGCAAGCCCGCCTCGCGCTGGTCAAGACGGATTACGACAATCTGCGGACCATGTCGGAGAGCCTGGCGCGGCAGATCGACCTGGCGCGCCAGACCCTGGCGCTGCGCCAGGCCGACCTCAAGCGCAAGACCGATCTCGTCGGCAACAATGCCGGTTCGAAGGCCGATCTCGACGCTTCGGCCATCACGGTCGCGGCGGCTCGCATGCTGCTCGAGCAGCAAGAGCAGCAATTGGCCGCGGTCCGCAACCAGCTGCTGCTGCGGCCCGATTTGCCTTTCAAGGAATTCCCGCCCGCCAAGCAGGCGCAGGCCGCCCTCGACAGCGCCGAGCGCGACCTCGCCAACACGGTGCTGAAGGCGCCGATCAAGGGCATCGCCACCCAGGTCACCAGCATTCAGATGGGGCGCTATCTCTCCGCCGGCACGCCGATCTTCTCGATCGTCGCCGACGATCAGCCATGGATCGACGCCAATCCCAAGGAAACCGACCTCACCTATGTGAAGGAGGGCCAGAAGGTCACAGTCAGCGTCGATGCTTATCCGGACCGCGTCTGGCACGCCTACGTGGCGGCGATCAGTCCCGGCACGGGCGCGCAATTCGCGATCCTGCCGCCCCAGAACGCCAGCGGCAATTGGGTGAAGGTGGTGCAGCGCGTGCCGCTGCGCATCGAGTTCGCGCCGGGCGAGGATACGCGCGAGCTGCGCTCCGGCATGAGTACGGTCGTCGAG
>JBIOEK010000064.1:0-11638 GCA_044445925.1 Hyphomicrobiales bacterium | reverse complement strand
CGATGGGCGGCTCAAGCGCACCGGCAACGCCTCGCGCTATCTCGTCGAGCCCAACATCAAGGAAGGCAAGGGGGGCTTGCGCGATCTCAACACGCTCTTCTGGATCGGCAAATACGTCTATCGCGTCAGGGAGGCCAAGGATCTCGTCGGCGCCGGCCTGTTCTCGCCCGAGGAATTCGCGCTGTTCTCGCGCTGCGAGGAATTCCTGTGGCGCATCAGGTGCCATATGCATTTCATCTCCGGGCGCGCCGAGGAGCGCTTGTCCTTCGATATGCAGCGCCTCGTCGCCGAACGCCTCAAGGTGGTGAGCCGCGAGGGGCTTTCGGGAATCGAGCGCTTCATGAAGCGCTACTTCCTGATCGCCAAGGATGTCGGCGATCTCACGGCAATCGTCTGCGCCGCCATGGAGGCGCGCGAGACCATGCCCCGCCCCTTGCTCGATCGCTTCCTCGGGCGGTTCCGCCGCAAGCGCACGCGCTTTCTCGTCACCGAAGGCTTCGCAGTGTGGAACGGCCGCCTGACGCTTGCCTCCGATGACGCGTTCGAGAAGGATCCGATAAACCTCATTCGGCTGTTCTGGCTCGCCGACAAGCGCGATCTCGCCATCCACCCGGAGGCCAAGCATCTGGTCACGCGCTCGCTCAAGCTGATCACCCGCGCCGTGCGCGAGGACCCTGAGGCGAACCGCCTGTTCCTGGAGATGCTGACCTCGCACAACGCGCCCGAGACCGTGCTTCGCCATATGAACGAGGCAGGCGTGCTCGGCCGCTTCATCCCGGAATTTCGCCGGGTGGTGGCGATGATGCAGTTCAACATGTACCACCATTATACGGTCGACGAGCATCTCATTCGGGCGATCGGCGTGCTCTCGGAGATCGATGCCGGGCGGGCCCAGGCCGAGCATCCGCTCTCGCACAAGATCTTCCACACCATCCAGAACCGGCGCGCCCTCTATGTGGCGCTGTTCCTGCACGACATCGCCAAGGGCCGCGCCGAGGACCATTCGCTCGTCGGCACCCACCTCGCGCGCAAGCTCTGCCCGCGCTTCGGCATGAGCGAGGCCGAAACCGAGACGGTCGCCTGGCTGGTCAGGCACCATCTCCTGATGTCGCACACGGCCCAGAGCCGCGATCTCGGCGATCCGGCGACCATCGAGAGCTTCGCCGCCGTGGTCCAGTCGCTCGAACGGCTGAAGCTGCTCATGGTGCTGACCATCGCCGATATCAGGGCCGTGGGACCCGGCGTCTGGACGGGCTGGAAGGGGGAGCTGCTGCGCACCCTCTATTACGAGACCGAGGTGCTGTTGGCTGGCGGCCACTCGGCGGTCGAGCGCGGCGAGCGCGTGCGTCTAGCCCAAGGGGCGCTGCGCGAGAAGCTCGCCGACTGGTCGGCGGCCGAGTTCGACGCCTATGCCAAGCGCCATTACCCTGCCTATTGGCTGCGCGTGCCGCTCGACAGCAAGGTGAAGCAGGCGTACCTGATCAGGAATGCCGAGAAGGAGCAGCGCCTGCCGGCGACGGCGATCGAGACCGACAGCTTCCGCGGCGTCACCACGCTCACCCTGTTCGCGCCGGACCATCCCCACCTCCTGTCGTTGGTGTTCGGCGCCTGCGCCATGGCCGGCGCCAATATCGTCGACGCGCAGATCTTCACCACGAGCGACGGGCGCGCCATCGACACCATCGCCATCTCGCGCGCCTTCGACGAGGACGCCGATGAATTGCGCCGCGCCGAGCGGGTGGCCGATACCATCGAGCAGCTTCTCGAGGGCCGCCGCCGCATCGCCGATATCGAGCGCCGCGACCCGAAGCGGGCGCGCGCCAAGACCTTCGACGTCGCTTCCGAGGTGACCATCGACAACACCTTGTCGAACCGCCATACCGTGGTCGAGGTCTCGGGGCTCGACAGGCAGGGCCTGCTCTTCGACCTCACCTCGCAGCTTTCCGCGATGAACCTCAACATCGTCTCGGCTCATATCGCGACCTTCGGCGAACGGGCGGTCGACGTATTCTACGTCACCGATCTCACGGGCGCGCAGGTCACGTCGGCGACCCGCCAGAACGCCATCAGGCGGCGCCTTCTTAGCGTGTTCAAGACGGAATGAGCCCGCAAGGCTTGATTTTTGCCTCGCGCTTGCAGATATCGCAGTGCGACATCCAGGTCAGTCGATGAGGTTATGATGGACGGCGAAGACGAAAAGCCGCAAGCACCTTCGAACGAGGCTCGAGCCGCGTCGCAGGATGGCGCAGCTCCGGAAGCTGCTGCATCGCCAGAGGAAGTGGCGGCAAGGCTGGAGCAGGAGAAGGCGGAGTTGAAGGACAAGCTCCTGCGCACGCTCGCCGAGATGGAGAATCTGCGCCGGCGCACCGAGAGGGAGGTCGCTGATACGCGCAGCTACGCGGTGACGGCTTTCGCGCGCGACATGCTCTCGGTCGCCGACAATCTGCGGCGCGCCATCGAGGCGATCCCGGCGCAGGCTCGCAAGAGCGCCGACAGCGCGCTTGCCGGCCTGATCGACGGCATCGAGCTCACCGAGCGCGAGCTCACGAAGACGCTCGAGCGCCATGGAGTGCGCAAGGTCGATCCGGCGGGCCAGAAATTCGACCCCAACCTGCATCAGGCCATGTTCGAGGCGCCCCATGACAGCCTCGCCAAGGGGCAAGTCCACACCGTGGTGCAGCCTGGCTATGCCATTGGCGAGCGCGTCTTGCGCCCCGCGCTCGTCGGCGTGTCGTCGGGGGCTCCCGCGGCCGCTAATGATTCGAGCAATTCCCCGCGCCCCAATGGGGCGGAGGCCGGTTGAGAGGGCGTCATGACGAGTTGCGCCTGTCCGAACGATCACGCGGGCGTCGCCATTGACGGATATGATCCTGCCTCCAGGGTGAAGGCGCTCGAGCAGCTCCTCATCGAGAAGGGCTATGTCGATCCCGCCGCGCTCGATGCGATCATCGAGACCTACGCGCATGAGGTCGGCCCGCTGAACGGCGCGAAGGTCGTGGCCAGGGCCTGGAGCGACGCGCAGTTCCGCAGGCGTCTCCTGGCGGATGGGACCGCGGCCGCGGCCGAGCTCGGTTTCGGCGGGCGTGGAGGCGAGCATATCGTCGCGGTCGAGAACACCAAGGAGCGTCACAACCTCGTCGTCTGCACCCTGTGCTCCTGCTATCCCTGGCCGCTGCTCGGCCTGCCGCCGGTCTGGTACAAATCGCCGCCCTATCGTTCCCGCGCCGTCATCGAGCCGCGCGCGATGCTCGAGGATTTCGGCGTGAAGCTGCCGCCCTCGACCGCGATCCGCGTCTGGGACTCGACCGCGGAGACCCGCTACCTCGTCGTCCCCATCCGGCCCGAAGGCAGCGAGGGGTTGAGCGAGGAGCGCCTCGCCGCTCTCGTGACGCGGGAATCGATGATCGGGACGGGGCTCGCGCTCGCGCCTCGTAGTGGCGTAGCCGGCCGGCACGGGGTTTTGCCGTGAATGGAGCGCAGGATCTCGGCGGATCGATGGGCTTTGGCCCGGTCGAGCCCGAAGCGGACGAACCGGTCTTCCATGCCTCTTGGGAGGGACGCGTGCTTGCGGTCACCCTGGCGGCCGGCGCCTTGGGCGAATGGAGCATCGATGAGGGCCGCCATGCGCGCGAGATTCTCCATCCCGCGCTCTATCTGAATGCCAGCTACTACGAGATCTGGCTGCGCGGCCTGGAAAGACTGTTGCAGGCAAAAGGCCTGGTCGACGCGGCCGAGCTCGATAGCGGCCACGCCGCAGGACCAGCGGCGAAGACGCGCGGCTCGAGATTGGCCGCCCCCGAGATGCGTCGGCTCCTCGCCAAGGGCACGCCCTATGAGCGGCAGCCACGGGCACCGGCGCGCTACGGCGTAGGCGCAAGAGTGCGCACCAAGGTGATGAACCCGACGGGCCATACGAGGCTGCCGCGCTATGCGCGCGGCAAGGAAGGCGTGATCGAACGCGTGCATGGCGCGCATGTTTTCCCCGATACCAGCATCGCTGGGGGAGGCGAGCCGCACTGGCTCTACACGGTCGCCTTTGCGGCGCGCGAATTATGGGGTGAGGCCGCCGATCCGGCGCTCACCGTGAGCGTCGAGGCCTTCGAGCCCTATCTCGAGCCGCTCGACGGGCTCGCTGATATGCGTCCTGAAGCGCCTTTCTCCGATCCTTGGGAAGCGCAGGCTTTCGCGCTGGCCGTCGCGCTGGCCGATAGGGGCACCTTCGAATGGCGAGAATTCTCCGAAGCGCTCGGCGCCGAAATCAAGGCCGCCGGGGCGCGAGGGCGCGGGGACGCCTATTACGCGCTGTGGCTTTCAGCGCTGGAAAGGCTGCTCGCCCGTAAAGGCGTCGTCAGCGCGGTCGTGCTCGCGGCGCGCGAGGCCGCCGTGAAGCAGGGAGGCGCCGTGGAGCATGATCGGGAAAGGCTTCCATGAAGAGCGCGCGATCAGCAAGGACTAAGCGCGATCTCGAATCTCCTGACGCCGTGACGGCGCTGTTCGAAGCCGCCATGGCGGCGCGCGCCAATGCCTATGCGCCCTATTCGCGGTTTCCGGTCGGAGCGGCCCTGCGATCGGTCGAGGGTGGGATTTTCGCAGGCTGCAACGTGGAGAACGCCTCCTATCCGATCGTCACTTGCGCAGAGGCCGGAGCCATCGCAGCCATGGTCGCGCAGGGTCACGCGAGGATCGCGGAGTTCCTGGTCGTCGGCGGCGAGGACCAGATCGTCACGCCTTGCGGGGCATGCCGGCAGCGCCTGCGCGAATTCGCTGCGCCCGAAGTGCTCGTGCACTGCGCCACGCCGTCGGGTAAGCTTGTCGCCTATTCGGTCGAGGTGTTGCTGCCGGCCTCTTTCGGCCCCGAGCATCTCGAGCGGCAGCGTTGAGACGGCTTCCTTTGCGGCCCCGGCCATGCCAAATGTCTTTGCCTCGTCGGCGAGGCATTTGAGAGGAAGCGATGTACTCCGATCAGGACCCTGAAAAGGTGATGGAGTTTCTCCGCGGTCGCGGCCTGGACACATCCGTCGAAGTCGGCCTCATCACCGGAACCGGGCTCACCAACGTCGCCAAGGAAGTGGAGAGCCCGCTCGAAGTCCATTATGAGGAGCTGCCCGGATTCCCGCGCGCTTCCGTGTCGGGGCATGCGGGACGAATGGTGATCGGAAATATCGGGCGCTTGCGCGTCGCGGTCCTGCAGGGGCGCTCGCATTATTATGAAAGCGGCGATCCGCAAGGCATGCGCACGCCGATCGAGGTGTTGTTGCGGCTCGGCGCCCATTCGGTGGTGCTGACGAGCTCGGTCGGCTCGACCAAGGCGCATTTGCGGCCGGGCGCGCTCGCCATCGTCACCGATCACCTCAATCCTTCCGGGGTAAACCCATTGCAAAACGAGCCTGGCGATGCCCGTTTTGTTGCCATGAATGATGCTTACGACCCGGCCTTGCGGCATCGCCTGAAACGGGCGGCCGCCAGCCAGGGTGCGCTCTTGAACGACAGCGTCTACATGTTCACGCCGGGGCCTAGCTTCGAGACGCCGGCCGAGATCCGCATGGCTGCGATGCTCGGCGCCGACGTCGTGGGTATGTCGGTGGTGCCCGAGACCATCATCGCCAGGCGCTACGGCCTCAAGGTCGCGGCCATCTGCGCGGTCACCAATCTCGGCGCCGGCGTCGAGGGCGCGGTGCCGAGCCATAACGAGACCAAGCGCATGGCCGCGACCGCCGCGATCTCGCTCAGACGCATCTTCGACACGTTCATCAGGACGCTCGATGATGCCTGAGGCTGCCGGCTACGCCGCTCGAGCGCCTGCTCGCCTCGGTCTCACGGATCTCGGCGAGGCGGCGACCGGGGAGGGCGCGCGAAGGCTCTGCGCCGCCGCCGTCGCGCCGCGCAGGGTTGCAGCCCGAGGGTCCGGATTGGCTGCTCGTGCTTATTGATTTTCTGTCGATGCGGCGCGCAGCTCAGCTGCGCGCGCCGCGTCCGATCGAGGCTCGCCCGTTGAACCTTCGCCATGACGCTGCGCCGCGGTCGCTCGCCGCGGCTTCGCGCGATGCCCCCATCGAGGCGAACTCGATCTCGCAGGGATTGCGGGTGGAGTGGGTCGCTTCGGCGAGCGATATTCCCGTCGATATCTGGCAGCAATATTTCCTGCCGCCGCTCGAAGGCCGGTGGCTCTACGCGACATTGGAGCAATCGGGGCTCCATGAGCAATTCAGCTTCGCCTATGCGCTCGTCATGCAGGGCGAAACGATTATTGCCATAGCGCCGGTCTTTACCGCCGTCCTTCCCATCTCGCTGATCGCCCCGGGCTTCGTCGATCGCGTGCTCGGGCTCGGTGGTCGCTTCTCGCGGCACCTGCGTTTTCAAAAGACCCTGTTCGTCGGCTCTCCCTGCGCCGATGAGGGAAGCGTCGGGATGCTGCCAGGGGTGAGTCTCGCCGATGTCGCGCCCGTGCTCCAGGAAGCCCTGTGGGAGCGCCTGCGACGGACGGGCGCCATGAGCCTCGTCTGGAAGGATTTCGCGCAAGACAGCTGGCCGGCCCTGCGCGACGTTTCGCGCCAAGCGGGCTTATGCGAGGCGGTGAGCTATCCGGGCACGCGTATCCTCGATATCAGCGGGGGGTTCGACGCCTATTTGCAGCGCCTGTCGGGAAACCGGCGCCACAACCTGCGCAAGAAGCTGCGGCTCTCTCGCGCCCATGCCGATCTGGAGGTCGAAATCGTCGCAAAGCCCGACGAGGCGCTCATCGAGGAGATTTGGCGCTTGTTCCAGAACACCTATGGGCGGGCGACGACGAAGTTCGAGCGCCTGACAAGGAGATTTTGGGAAGTCGTCAGCGAGCAGGCGCCGAGCCGGCTGATCGTGCTGCGCGAGCGCTCGACTCGCAAGGCGGTCGCCTTCATGCTGGTGATCCTGCAAGGCAGGAGGGCCATCAACAAATTCATCGGCATCGACTATAGCCTGGGGAGCAAGAGCTATCTTTACTTCCGTCTCTGGGAAGAGTTCATGCGCTTTGCCATGCAGTCGGGCGCCGGGGAAGTTCAGAGCGGCCAGACGGGCTATCGCGCCAAGCTCGATGTCGGGCATGAATTGGTGCCCCTCAGCAATTTCTTCCGCTATCGCAATCCCGTGATCCAGAAGATCGCCTCATTCCTGGCCAAGCGCATCTCCTGGGGCAGCTTGGACGAGAATTTGAGTCGAGCCGTCGACTCGCGCGCCTGGCGCAAGGCGAAGGCCGGCCCGGATGGCGGCGGCGAGCGCTGACGCCCCGCAATGTCAGGCTGCCGGCGCGGCCTCGGCGCCTTCAGCAGCCTTGCCGGCCTTGGCGGCGGCGCGTTCCTTGGCCTTGGTGCCAGGCACGGCCTGCTTCGGATTGTTGCGGGGTGCACGCTTCAGCACGCCTTCCGCATCGAGGAAACGCAGCACGCGGTCGGTCGGCTGCGCGCCCTTCGCCATCCAAGCCTTGGCCTTCTCGATATCGAGCACGACGCGCTTGGTCGGGCCGTCCTTCGCCAGCATCGGGTTGTAGGTGCCGATCTTCTCGATGAAGCGGCCGTCGCGCGGGGCGCGCGCATCGGCGACCACGATGGCATAGAAGGGGCGCTTCTTGGCGCCCCGGCGGGTCAGGCGGATTTTCAACGACATAGGTTCTCTCCGGTTCAGGTGATGTCGATCGGTATGGTGTCGCGGTGGAGCTTGGCCAAAATCTGCGCCTGGGCCTCGGCGCGGCCATGCGGGTCATGATCGGCGAAGCTGGAAGGCGCTGACGGCCGGACCAAGCCAGGCCATGCTGCGGGCGCGAAACGGAGTTGCGTCATTTCTTCCTGCCCCCGAACGGGTTGAACCCCCCGGGCAGACCGGGCAGACCGCCCCCAAGGCCCGGCAGCTTGCCGCTGAGCCCCGGAAGCGAGGGGGGCTTCCCGCTTCCGAATAGGCCAGGCGGGGGCGCCGCCGGGATTGCCGGGCGGGCTCCGCCCGCAGGGGCAGCGGCCGGGCTGCTCGGGAAGCCAGGCGGCAATTGTCCGCCGAGCTGCTGCTTGATGGTTTCGAGTTGCTGCGGCGTCAGCTTCGACAAGTCGAGGCCGGCCAGCGGATCGCCCCCGCCCATGCCGAACATCGAGGCCATCTTGCCCATCATGCCGCCCTTGCCGCGGCCCATCGCTTTCATCATGTCGGCCATCTGGCGGTGCATCTTGAGGAGACGGTTGATGTGCTCGGGGCTGGTGCCCGCCCCCGCGGCGATGCGGCGCTTGCGCGAGGCCTTGAGGATGTCCGGATTGGCGCGTTCCTTGGGCGTCATCGAATCGATGATCGCTACCTGCCGCTTGACCATGCGGTCGTCGAGCCCGGCATTGGCGATCTGGTCCTTCATCTTGGCGATGCCGGGCATCATGCCCATGATGCCGCCCATGCCGCCGAGCTTGGACATCTGCCGCAGCTGCTCGCGCAGGTCGCCGAGATCGAAGCGGCCCTTGCGCATCTTCTCGGCGATGGCGAGCGCCTTGTCGCGATCGATGGTCTCGGCGGCCTTTTCGACCAGCGAGACGATGTCGCCCATCCCGAGGATGCGATTGGCTATGCGGGCAGGGTGGAAGTCCTCGAGCGCATCGACCTTCTCGCCGACGCCCATGAGCTTGATCGGCTTGCCGGTGACGGCGCGCATGGAGAGCGCAGCGCCGCCGCGCCCGTCGCCGTCGATGCGGGTGAGCACGATGCCGGTGAGGTCGAGCCTTCCCTCGAAGGCCCGCGCCGTGTTGACGGCGTCCTGGCCCGTCAGGGCGTCGGCGACGAGAAGCGTCTCGTGTGGGTTGGTCGCGGCCTTGATCTCGGCCGCCTCGTTCATCAGCTCGTCATCGACCGTGGTGCGGCCGGCGGTGTCGAGCATGACCACGTCATAGCCGCCGAGGCGCGCCGCCTCGATGGCGCGGCGCGCGATCTGCACCGGGTTCTGGCCGGCGATGATCGGCAAGGTCGAGACGCCGACCTGGGCGCCGAGCACGGCGAGCTGCTCCATCGCGGCCGGGCGGCGGGTGTCGAGCGAGGCCATCAGCACACGCTTACCTTGGCGGTCGGTGAGGCGCTTGGCGATCTTCGCCGTCGTGGTCGTCTTGCCGGAGCCCTGCAGGCCGACCATCAGGATCGGCACCGGCGGCAGGGCGTTGAGCGAGATCGGCTCGGCCTCGGTGCCGAGCGTGTCGACGAGAGTGTCGTGGACGATCTTGACGACCATTTGGCCGGGCGTCACCGACTTCACGACCTCCGCGCCGACGGCTCGGGCGCGCACCTTTTCGGTGAAGGAACGCACCACGTCGAGCGCCACATCGGCCTCGAGCAGGGCGCGTCGCACCTCGCGCAGGGCTTCCGACACATCCTGCTCGGTCAGCGCGCCGCGGCGCGTGAGCTTGTCGAGGATGCCGGAGAGGCGGGAGGAAAGCGCGTCGAACATGATCAGCGTGTCATCTCAGAGGGTCTTGCTCTCGGCGTAGCGGTCGAGGCCGGCATCGCGCAGGGCGGCGTCGAACATGGTCACCGCCCGCTCGAACTTGTCGCGGCACCCGGTATTGCAGAAACCCACGACCTGGCCGCGATAGCGCGTCAGCGAATCCGCCATGATCGGCTTGCCCGACCAGGGGCAGGTCGTGTTGATGGCATCCTCGATCTTCAGGCCCGGTAGCGGCATGACGTTTCTCCTTGCGAATATCCTCATTCGCGCGGGCGAAATCTTTCAAGAGCGGTCGCCCAAAGTGTTTCGACGCCCGAGAGCGCCTTGCGCTGTCGGACGTTGACCTCCGGGCTCCCGGCTCGCCTCTTCGAGGGAGGGCACCATGTCCCGGTTGGCGGCTCGAAGGCTCGCTCTCGTCGATTTCAGGCGGTCCGCCTACGCCGAAGGGGTGCGGAAGTCAATGTTGAAGCATTGCGGCTTGTGGCTTGGTTTCCGGCCATGTCGAGCTTAGATGCATGTCGATCCTGCAAGCTTCAAGGACATCTCGTCGAGGATATCCCATGAACGATCGGTCTCCAGGCTCCGCGCTCATCATCGGCGTGGGCGACGGGCTCTCCGCCTCGCTGGCGCGCCTCCTGGCGCGCGAGGGCTACAGGCTCGCGCTCGCCTCGCGCGATGCCGGCAAGCTCGGCCCGCTTGCGGCGGAGACGAAAGCGAGCGCGCATCGCTGCGACGCCGCGGATCCGGCGCAGGTCGCGGCGCTGTTCCAGGCGACCGGCGATCTCGACGTGATGATCTACAATCCCTCCTACCGGGTGCGCGGCCCTTTGATCGAGCTCGACCCCGCGGAGGTGAAGCGCACGCTCGAGATCACGGCCTTCGGCGCATTCCTGGCTGGCCAGCAAGCGGCGCGCGGCATGCTCCAGCGCGGCAAGGGAACCATCCTCTTCAGCGGCGCATCCGCCGGCGTGAAGGGCTATCCGCGCTCAGCTCCCTTCGCCATGGGCAAATTCGCGCTGCGCGGCCTCGCCCAATCCATGGCGCGCGAGCTGCATCCGCAAGGCGTGCATGTCGGACATGTCGTCATCGACGGGGGTATCCGCTCGGCGCGACGGCCGGATCCGGATGGACGCGATGCGACGCTCGATCCGGATTCGATCGCGAAGAATTATCTGCATCTGATCCGCCAGCCTCGCGACGCCTGGTCCTGGGAGATCGAGGTCCGGCCCTGGGTCGAGACCTTCTGATGCCACAGAGAGACTTGGCATGAAGCTCGAGATCCTGGCGGACAAGGCAGCGCTCGGCGCCGCCGCCGCCGCCATGGGCGCGAATGCCATCCGCGACAGCATTGCGCGCCGGGGCGAGGCGACCATCACGGTTGCTACCGGCAAGAGCCAATTCGAGATGCTGGAGCATCTCGTCTCCCTGCCAGGCATCGACTGGTCGAAGGTCACGGCCTTTCATCTCGATGAGTATATAGGCCTGCCAGAAAGCCATCCGGCGAGCTTTCGCCGCTATCTGCGCGAGCGCTTTGTCGGGCCCTTGCCCAACCTCAAAGCCTTCATTCCCATCGAAGGCGATGCACGCGACATCGAGGCGGAAATCGGCCGGCTCAACTCGCTGCTCGCCGGGCGCACGGTCGATCTGTGCTTTGCCGGCATTGGCGAGAACTGCCACCTCGCCTTCAACGATCCGCCGGCCGATTTCGAGACCGATGCGCCCTATCTCCTGGTCGAGCTCGACGAGGCCTGCCGGCGCCAGCAGCTCGGCGAAGCCTGGTTTCAAACGCTCGCCGACGTGCCGCGACGCGCCATCTCGATGAGCATCCGCCAGATCATGAAGGCCGCCCGGCTCGTCATCAGCGTGGCGGAGGCGCGCAAGGCCCAGGCGGTGAGAGACGCAGTCGAGGGCGCCGTATCGGAGCTATTCCCCGCTTCGATCCTGCAGCGCCATGCGCAGTGCACGCTTTTCCTCGATCGGCCCGCGGCGGCGCTGCTGCAAGATGGCGGTAGGGCATGAGTGCGCCGGCGGCCGGCGCGCGGCTTACGCAAGGCCTGTTCGACCTGCAGGTCAACGGCTTTGCCGGCGTCGATTTCAACGATGCCGCGCTCACGGCGGAACGGCTGGACCAGGCGCTCGAGGCGATGCTCGGGACCGGGGTCACGCTTTGCCTGCCGACCATCATAACGGCGCAGGAAGAGG
>JBIOEK010000063.1:0-11739 GCA_044445925.1 Hyphomicrobiales bacterium | reverse complement strand
GCTTTCGACGCACGTTGAGGAATGTTGATTCCGACAGGCATGTGATCGGGATTCGTATACCCGGCTATCAATTCGATCCCGCTCTATCCGTACGGCCTCCCGCGCGTTTGCCTTGGGCGCCGATTTTGCGTGGGACGCTGGTTCAAGCCGGGACTGTGCCGTTATGGTCAGGGAACGTTCTCCATTGGATCGCATCGCCTGGCGCCACGGCATCGCCCGGGCGGGCACGCGCTCGGCCTGCCAGCCGGGCGCCGGACCGGATCGACGCTCACGCCGCACCACGCCGCGCACAGAATTCGGAAAGCATGCCGCAATCGCGCCCCCGCGTGGTCACTTGCTGTTCATAAAAATCGTTGTAACCAATAATAGAAACCGCTTGGGGGCGGCTGATCGTTCGAGGGTGGGCCGCGAGGCCCTGCCCGTGGGTGTGTATTGACGGCGATGAACTTCGACGCTGTCCATAGCGCGCGTTCAAATATCCAAGCGCGGGTGACTGCCGCGGGCCGCGCCATTTCGCGCGCGCCCGTGAGCCTTCGTCGTGCGCCCGAGCATCTGCGCGCCCTGGTGCGCACCAGCGAGGTGTGGCTCACCGCGCTCGCAGCCGTCGCGGGGGCGCTGGCGGGCGGGCTGGTATGCACCATGTCCTACGCCGTCGCGCTGGTGCATCGCTTCGTCTTTCACGTCAATTCGCATACCGGCATCAGCGGCGCGCCGAACATCCCCCCGCTCGCGTCCTTGCTGGCTCCCGCCGCCGGCGGGGCGCTGCTAGGCGCGATGCTGTGGGCCTATTCGCAATGGCGCGAGCGCGTCCCGGTCGATGCCATCGAGGCGAACGCGCTGCATGGCGGAAGGCTGTCGCTTTCCGACAGCTTCATCGTCGCCATCCAGAACGTCGTCTCGAACGGCTTCGGCGCCTCGGTCGGGCTCGAGGCGGGCTACACCCAGATCGGCGCAGGGATCGCCTCGCGGCTCGGCCAGTTCTTCGGGCTGCGGCGCAACGACCTGCGCACGCTCGTGGGCTGCGGCGCGGCCGGCGCCATCGCGGCCGCCTTCGACGCGCCGCTCGCGGCCTCGGCCTACGCGTTCGAGCTGATCATCGGGCTCTACACCATCGCGACGCTGGCGCCGGTCGCGGTCGCGGCCTTCATGGGCACGCTCGTCGCCCGCACCTTGTGGCAGCCGGCTTTCGTGGTGGCGATCGCGGTTCCCAATATCGACCTCAGCCACTATCCACTGATGCTGCTGCTCGGCGTCATATGCGCCGGTGCCGGCATCTTGATCATGCGGCTCGTGACGCTCGTCGAGCAGTCGCTGCGCCAGGCCTGGATTCCCGTCTGGCTGCGCCCGACTCTCGGAGGCTTGGTGCTCGGGCTCCTGGCGCAGGTGACGATCCAGGTGCTCTCGGCCGGGCATGGGGCGCTGCAGCTCGCCATTCGCACGGATCAGACCTTGTCGTTCCTGGCGCTCATCGTGGTGCTGAAGGCGCTCGCCTCGGCGATTTCCATCGGATCTGGGTTTCGCGGCGGATTGTTCTTCGCCTCGCTGTTTCTCGGCATCATCCTGGGCAAGCTCTATGGCGGCTTGCTGGCTCTGGGGGGAATCGCTGCTCCCGACGCTATCCCGCTTTTCGCGGTCGCCGCGATGAGCGGCCTTGCCGCCGCGGTCATCGGCGCGCCCTTGACGATGATCGTGCTGGCGCTCGAGGTGACCGGCGATTTCGGCATGGCCGGGGTGGTGATGCTGTGCGTGCTCGCCGCCTCGCTCACGGCGCGCGAGACCTTCGGCTATTCCTTCGCCACCTGGCGCTTCCATCTGCGCGGCGAATCGATTCGCAGTGCCCATGACGTCGGCTGGATCAGGTCGCTCACGGTCGACAGCCTGATGCGCCGCGACGTGCCGATCGTGCGCAATAACATGGGCTTCGAGGCATTCCGCGAAAACTTCCCGCTCGGCTCGGCGAAGACGGTGATCGCGGCCGACGAAGCGGGACGCTATGCGGGCCTCGTCGAGGTCGCGACGGTGCATTCCCATGAGCTCGACACGCTGGGTTCGGCCGGGCTGGTCGCAGATCTCGCCTATCAGCGCGCCGACACGCTGCTGCCCTCGATGAACGCCAAGGACGCTGCCCGCGAGTTCGACAGGCTGGAATCCGATGCCATCGCGGTCGTGGACACGCGCGACACCCGCCGCATCGTCGGCCTCCTGACGGAGGCGCATGTGCTGCGCCGCTACAGCGCCGAGCTCGACCGCCACCGCCGCGAGGCTCTCGGCGAGATCTGAGCGTCATCCGAAGCAAGATTGCACCTTCGGCCGCTGTTTGCTTATTGTCGCCGGCGCGGCGCAGCCTTGCCCGAAGCAGGCGAGATCAGAAGGGTCGCAGCCAGACATGTCGACGGCCCTCCTCGCGGTACAGACGCTGAACGGCCTGCAGCTCGGCGTCCTGCTCTTCCTGATCGCTGGCGGGCTGACCTTGGTGTTCGGGGTGATGGACTTCATCAACCTCGCCCATGGCGTGCAATACATGCTGGGCGCCTATTTCGCCGTCACGGCCTTCAGCCTGACCCAGAACTTCCTTCTCGCACTCGTGCTCGCGCTCGCGGCCGCGCTCGCCTTCGGCCTCGTCCTCGAGGTCCTCGTCTTCCGCCATCTCTACGGGCGCGACCATCTCGATCAGGTGCTCGCGACCTTCGGGGTCATCCTGTTCGTGACCGAAGGGGTGAGGATGATTTGGGGCCCGACATCGTTGAGCCTGGCGATGCCGGAGGCGCTGTCGGGCTCCATCCGGCTGATGCCGGGGCTGCTCTATCCAGTCTATCGCCTGGCCATCATCGCGGCCGGGATCTTCGTCGCGGTCCTGCTCTACGGGCTCGTCAACCATACCCGCATCGGCATGCTGGTGCGCGCCGGCGCCTCGAACGCGCCCATGGTCTCGGCGCTCGGCGTCGATATCGGGCGCCTGTTCATGGCGATCTTCGGCTTTGGCGCCATGCTCGCCGCCTTCGCCGGCGTCATGGTCGCGCCCATTTTCGCGATCGAGCCCAATATGGGCGACAATCTGCTGATCCTCGCCTTCGTGGTCATCATCATCGGCGGCATCGGCTCGGTGCGCGGCGCCTTCGTGGCCGCGCTGCTCGTCGGCCTCGTCGACACGCTCGGCCGCTCCTTCGCGAGCGATATCCTGCGCACCGTGCTGTCCTCCTCCGCCGCCAACCAGGCGGGGCCGGCGCTCGCCTCGATGCTGATCTATGTGCTGATGGCTGCGGTCTTGTTCTTCAGGCCGGCCGGCCTGTTCCCGGCGCGGCGATAGAGCGATGCAGGAGGTCGTGGCATCCCCGCCCACCGCGCGTCTGGCGCAGCTGAATCTTGCACGGCTCGCACTGCCGGCGATCCTGTTCTCGGCGTTGGCGCTCGCCCCGCTGCTCGGCCTCCTGGGCCCTGAGCGCTATGTGCTGTCCCTGTTCACGCGCTGCATGATCTTCGCCATCGCGGCGATCGGGCTCGATTTCGCGCTCGGCTGCGGCGGGCTCGTCAGCTTCGGGCACGCGGCTTTCGTCGGCATCGGCAGCTATGCGGCCGGCATCCTCACCGTGAGCGGCGTCGACGACGCATTCGTCATGCTCGGCGTCGCGCTCGCCGCGAGCGGCCTGTTCGCGCTAGCCACTGGGGCGGTCTCGCTGAAGACGCGCGGCGTGCATTTCATCATGATCACGCTGGCTTTCGGCCAGATGGCCTATTTCGTGGCGAACTCGCTCAAGGCCTATGGCGGCGATGACGGGCTCACCTTGCCCAACCGCGCGAGCCTCTTCGGGCGGGATCTGCTCGCCGACAATCTCCTCTTCTACTACGTGGTCCTGGCCCTGCTCCTTTGCGTCTATCTCTTCGCCCGAGCCGTGGTCCGGTCGCGCTTCGGGCGGATCTTGCGCGGCGCCAAGGACAACGAGACACGCATGGCGGCGATCGGCTTCGACGCCTATCCGGTTCGCCTTGTCGCCTATGCCATCTCTGGGATGATGGCGGGGCTCGCCGGCTTGCTGCTCGCCGAGCAGTCCGAATTCGTGAGCCCGGCCTTCATGACATGGCAGCGATCCGGCGACCTCATCATCATGGTCATGCTGGGCGGCATGGCTTCCTTCGAGGGAGCGATCCTCGGGGCGCTGATGCTGGTGCTGACCGAGGAGGTGCTGTCGGGCTTCACGGAGCATTGGCGGGTGATCTTTGGACCCTTCCTCGTCCTCGTGGCGCTGTTCGCGCGCGGCGGCCTCGTCGGCGTGCTGGCGGGACGCCGGCATGGCTGATCCGCTGCTGCGGCTCGAACGCGTCACCAAGAGCTTCGGCGCGCTACGCGTCACCGACGCCGTGACGCTGCGTATCGGCCGCGGCGAGCTGCATGCGCTCATCGGGCCGAACGGCGCGGGCAAGACGAGCCTGATCCACCAGGTCTCGGGCATGCTCGCGCCCGATAGCGGCCGCATCGTCTTCGATGACGAGGACGTGACCGCGCTGCCGATGCATGCGCGCGCCCGGCGCGGCCTGGCGCGGACCTTCCAGGTCACCTGCGTCCTGCCGCGCTTCACCGCGCTCGAGAACGTCGCGCTCGCCGTCCAATCGCGCTCGGGCTCGAGCTGGCGCCTGTTCGGCGACGCGGCCGCGGAAGACGAGCTCAATGGCGCGGCGATGGAGGCGCTCGGCATCGTCGGCCTCAAGGATCGGGCGCAGGTCATCGCGAGCCAATTGTCGCATGGCGAGAAGCGCGGGTTGGAGCTCGCCATCGCGCTGGCGTTGCAGCCGAAGCTCCTGCTCCTCGACGAGCCGATGGCGGGGGCGGGTGCAAGCGAAGGCGCGCGCCTCGTCGAGACCTTGCTGCGGCTCAAGGAGCGTTACACGATCCTTCTCGTCGAGCACGACATGCAGGCGGTGTTCGCGCTCGCCGACCGGATCAGCGTGCTGGTCAACGGCCGCGTGATCGCCACGGGCAGCCCCGCCGATGTGCGCGCCGATGCGCAGGTGCGGGCCGCCTATCTCGGCGAAAGCCCCTCATGCTGAGCATCGAGAAGCTCGAGGCGGGCTATGATTCCGCGCGCGTATTGTTCGGTGTCGATCTCGAGGTCGGGAGCGGCGAGGTCGTGACCCTCATGGGCCGCAACGGCATGGGCAAGACCACCTTGGTCAAGGCGGTCATGGGCCTGTTGCGGCCGAGCGCCGGCGCCGTGACCTTCGAGGGGCGCCAGCTTGCCGGCTCGCCGCCCTTCCGCATGGCCCAGGCGGGGTTCGGCCTGGTGCCGGAAGGCCGCCAGATCTTCCCGGCCCTCACGGTCGAGGAGAACCTCGTGGCGACCGCGGCCTCGCGCTTCGGGCCGCCCCGCTGGACGCTGAAAGGGGTGTTCGCCCTGTTTCCGCGACTGCGGGAGCGGCGCGCTCAGCTCGGCTGGCAGCTCTCGGGCGGGGAGCAGCAAATGCTGGCCATCGGGCGGGCCTTGATGACCAATCCGAAGCTCCTGATCCTCGACGAGGCGACCGAGGGCCTCGCCCCGCTCGCCCGCGACAAAATCTGGGCCGTGCTGGCAATCCTCAAGAGCGAAGGCCAGTCGATCCTGCTGATCGACAAGAATCTCGACGCCATGATGAGGATCGCCGACCGGCACGTGGTCTTGGAGAAAGGCTGCGTGGTCTGGAACGGCACGAGCGCTGCGCTCGCCGCCGATCTGGTGGTCCAGGAGCGCTACCTCGCGGTGTGAGGCGAAGCTGCATCGACCTTCGCGGCGACGCACTCGATCTCGACCTTGAACTGCGGCCGCGAGAAGCCCGAGACCACCATCAGGGTCGAAGCCGGGGGCGGGGCGCCGACATGACGGTCGCGCACGCGCATGTAATCGGCGAGATAGGCATCCTTCGACACGAAGGCGTTGAGGCGCACGATGTCGGAAAACCCCATGCCCGCCTCGGCCAGGATGGATCGGATCGCCGCAAAGCAGAGCTCTGCCTGCGCTTCGACGCTTTCGGGGGTTGCCCCGCTCGCATCGACGCCGAGCTGGCCGGAAACGAAGACGAGCCTCGCGCCAGCCGGCACCTCGATCGCCGCGCTGTAGCGGGCGAGCGGAGCGGCGAGGTTCTTCGGGGAAAGGGGTGTCAGGCGCGACATGGATTGGCCTTCATTGCTCACTCTTCCGCATCATGCTCTTTGCGGCGATCCTCGCTGTCATCGCGCGGGGCGCCGCGAAAGCCCGTCGCCAGCACATAGAGCTCGGCGGAATCCGCCCGGCTGGCTGAGGGCTTCACATGCTTCAGCCGCTCGAAATCCTGCTTGAGCGAAGCCAGCAGCGAGCCCTCAGTGCCGCCCTGCAGCACCTTGGCGAGGAGGGCGCCGCCCGGCGCCAGGACCTCGCGCGCGAGCTCCGCCGCGGCTTCGGCGAGCGCCATGATCCGCAGATGGTCCGTCTTCCTGTGGCCCGTCGCGTTCGCCGCCATGTCGGAGAGCACCACATCGGCCTTGCCGGCGAGCTGCTCGATGATCCAGGTGCGCGCTTCGGGCGCCAGGAAATCGAGCTTCGCGAAGACGACGCCCTCGATCGGCTCGATCTCGAGAAGGTCGATCGCCACCACCCGGCCCCGGCCGGATCCGGCTCCCACGCGCTCGGCGGCGTATTGCGACCACCCCCCCGGTGCGGCTCCCAGATCGACGACATTGGCGCCGCGCCGAAAGAGCTTGTGGCGCTCGTCGATCTCCTTGAGCTTGTAGACGGCGCGCGAGCGCTGTCCCTCGCGCTTCGCCAGCGCCACATAGGGGTCGTTGAGCTGGCGCGTGAGCCAGCGGCGCGACGAGGCCGATTTATTGGAGGACTTGCGTACCCTGACCGCGAGGCCGCGCGGCGGGGTGCTGTCGCCTGATGTCATCGATCGCTGCTTTCACGCCAACGGCTTTCGGGCCTCGACTTGTCGAGCCTTCGAGCCTGGATAGCACGAGGCGGCGCACGGCGGGAGCGGCTCCACGCCCATTAGCCATTTTCATGAAATCCGCATTGACCGCGCATTCCAGGCGCGCTTAAGATATCTTTAATCTTTGGACATCGCGCTGGGAGAATCCGATGAGTTTCGGAAATAGGGGGATCGATCCCCCTTCGAACGATCCTGCGCGAGCCGGCACGTCGAAGCAATATTTCATCAATTCGTCATCGACAAGTCTGAGAATGTCGCTGCCGGGAGGGCTTAAACTATCGGCCATCTGGCCGGATGGGACAGCATTGGGCGGTCTCCTCTATCCGCTGTCTTGCCTGGCGCTGGGCGTCGTCCTCGGCGGCGGCGTGGGCGCCGTGCTCGCCCCGCAACTCCTGCATGCCGAAGATGCCGGGATCTATGATTTCATCCGCATGAACGCCGCCCAGCAGGCGCGCAGAGCGCCGAGGCCGGCCTTCCAGCCGCGGTTCAGTCTGCCGCAGCTGAGCTTTCGCCACCCGAGGGGCAGGGCGAATGTGATGCAGGCGCGGCTGCCGCCGGAGTGGCGCGCTCACGCGGAGCGGCGCCCGGGCGCGAGGGCGATCGCCTCCCGCGAGCCCGATTCCGGGATCTGCTCGGGCTGCAGCAAGGCTCGATACAGCTCGCCGCTCGAGGCCATCCTCAACGACAAGACGCTGCGCGCCGGGGACACGGTGATGATGACGATGGGCGCCGTGGTGTTTCGCGGCGCCAAGCGCCTGCCCTATACGGCGGCCGATTTCATGGATTTTCGCCAGAGCACCCTGCTGACCAAGAAGGAGCGGCGGCAGATCGACGATGCGCTCGGGCTGACCCGCAGCGTCGACGCCTTGCGGGTTTTCGGCAGCAAGGTCCGAACCTCGCAAGCTTTCCCCGACCCCACAAGACCACAGGCGATGCGCGCCTTCTTCCCCATTTCGCAGCCTGCCGCCCAACCTGTCACGCAGGCGGTGCGCTAGGGGAGTCTCAACAGCTCGGAAATCGGGTCAACGCGACTACGCCTGGCTCACCCGGCCCGCAAGCGGGGAGAGGAAATGCCCCGCGCGGATGTGTGAATCTCATAGCCTCGCAGGAGAGGGCAAGCGCGTCATCGCCTCTCCATTCCCTCCAGTCGCCGCCGCGAGAAAACACGCAAGAACGAATATTTGAACGATCGCCTCGCTCGCCTAGAGGCGCGAACGGATCCCTGCCAGTTGCGGCGAGCGAGGCAATGGCCGAAGCTATGGGCGAAATGCCCCGGCGCGGGAGCCGCCCATGTTCCGCTTCATCATACGCCGCCTCCTGGTGCTGCTCGCCACGATGCTCGCCGTATCCTTCATCGTCTTCGCGGCGCTCGAGCTCAACATCGAAGACGTGGCGACCCACGTGCTCGGCCAATTCGCGACGGCCGATCAACGCCATCTCTGGCTCGCCGAGAACGGCTATTTCGACCCGTTCGCCATCCGCTATGTCCGCTGGCTCCTGCATTTCCTGATGGGCGATTGGGGCATGTCCGTCCACTACAAGGAGGAGGTCACCACCCTCATCCCTTACTACCTGAAGAACACCGCGGTCCTCGCCGGAATCTCGCTTGCGGTGATGACCCCGCTGGCGCTTCTCCTCGGCGTGCTCGCCGGCATGCGCGAAGGCTCGGTCCTCGATCGCATCGTGTCGCTGTTCGCCATCGCGACCACCTCCATTCCCCAATTCGCCAGCGCCGTCTTCTTGTCCGGCGTGTTCGTGTTCTGGCTGCACCTCCTGCCGGGCGCGAGCCCGATGACCGCCGGTTTCGCCTGGCGCGAGCTCGTCATGCCGGTCACCGTCCTGGTGCTGGCGGGCGCCGGGTATCTGGCGCGCATGACGCGCGCCTCGATGGTCGAGGTGATGTCCTCGGCCTATGTGCACACCGCCCGCATGAAGGGCGCCTCCTTCACGCGCATCGTGCTGCGCCACGCGCTGCGCAACGCCATGGTGACGCCGGTGACGGTGGTGATGCTCTACATCCCCTGGCTGTTATCCAACGTGATCATCGTCGAGGTGTTTTTCGCCTATCGCGGCTTCGGCACGCTTCTCTACACGGCCTCATTGCAGCATGACGTGTTCCTGATCGAGGGCTGCACCATGGTCGCCGTCGTCGCCGTGGTCGGCACGCAGCTCCTTTCCGATCTCGCCTATGTCTGGCTCAACCCGCGGGTCACCTACGCGACGGCCTCGCAGATGCCGGCGGGGACCGCCGCATGAGGCAGTTGCGGGCGCTCCTCGGCTCGCCCACGGCGCTGTTCGGCTTCGCCGTGGTGGCGATCAGCCTGGTGACGGCGATCTTCGCGCCTTTCCTCGCGCCGCACGACCCGCTGCGGACGATCCAGCCGCTCGCCTTGCCCGGCAGCCTCGCCCCCGACGGTTCGCATCTGTGGCTCGGCGCCGATTTCCTGGGCCGCGACATCCTCTCGCGATTGATCTACGGCACCCGCACCGTGCTCCTATGGTCGAGCCTGGCGACGGCCGCCTCCTTCATCGTCGGGGTGACCATGGGGCTGCTCGCCGGCTACTACGGCGGCAGGCTCGACACGGGGCTGTCCTTCATCGCCAATACCTTGCTCGCCTTCCCGGTGACGGTGCTCTACATCATCATCATCACCTCCTTCGGCGCCTCCGGCGCCAATATCGTCATCGCCGTCACCTTCGCGAGCGCGCCGGGCGTGTTCCGCATCATGCGCGCCATCGCGCTCGACTTGCGCAGCCGCGATTTCGTGGCCGCCGCCATCACCCAAGGCGAAAGCGGCGCGGCGGTGATGCTGCGCGAGATCCTGCCGAACGCGGCGACGCCGCTTCTCGCGGATCTCTGCCTGCGGCTCGGCTATACGGCGATCACGGTCGGCGTGCTGGGCTTCCTCGGGCTCGGCCTGCCGCCGCCCACTCCCGACTGGGGCGGCATGGTCGCGGAAGGCAAGAGCATGGCGATCGCCTTTCCGCATCTCGTGATCTTCCCCTGCATCGCCATCTCGCTCCTGATGCTGGGCTTGAGCCTCCTCTCCGATTCGCTGCAGCAGATGGCCAAGGGCGGAAGGCAGGCATGAGCGAAGCGCGAGCGCCCATCCTCTCCGTACGCGGCCTCACGGTCGCGCTGCCCAGGGGTGCCGACCGGCCTTTCGCCGTCGAGGACGCGAATTTCGATCTCGCCGAAGGAGAGATCTTGTGCATCGTCGGCGAATCTGGCTCCGGCAAATCCGTTCTCTCGAGCGCCATCATGGGCGCCGCTCCGGCGCGCCTTCGCGTCGCCGCGGGCTCGATCCTGTTCCGCGGCGACGACATCGTGCGCATGAGCGAGACGAAGCTGCGCAAGCTGCGCGGCAACCGCATCGCCATGGTGTTCCAGGAGCCGATGGCTGCGCTCAACCCGGCGATCCGGGTGGGCGAGCAGGTGGGCGAGGTCTTCAAGCTGCATTCGCAGCTGGCGTATCCCGAGCGCGTCCGGCGGGTGCTGGCGCTGTTCTCCGATACGCATCTGCCGGATCCCGAGCGCATCGCCGCCTCCTATCCGCATCAGCTTTCGGGCGGGCAGTGCCAGCGCGTCGTCATCGCCATGGCGCTGGCGATGAATCCCGCGCTCCTGATCGCCGACGAGCCGACCTCGGCGCTCGACGTGACCACGCAGGCGCAGGTGCTGCGGCTGATGCGCGAGCTGCGCGACGAGCATCGCCACGGCGTCTTGTTCGTCACCCATGATTTCGGCGTCGTCGCCGAGGTCGCCGATCGGATCGCGGTGATGCAGGCCGGCCGCATCGTCGAGATCGGCGAGGCGCGCGCCGTTCTGAACACGCCCCGCGACGCCTATACGCGCAAGCTGATCGCCGCCGTGCCGCGTGCCGAGCCGCGCCCGGCCTCGAGCCGCAATTCCGAAGGACAAGTCTCGCTCGAGATCGCCCACCTCAACAAGACCTACCGGCTCGGGGCGCGCAGCGTCGCCGCGCTCAAGGACGTTTCCTTCGGGCTCGACAAGGGGCGAACGCTGGGCATCGTCGGCGAATCGGGGTCCGGCAAGTCGACGCTCGCCAAGGTCGCGATAAGGCTCTCGCCTGCCGATAGCGGCTCTGTCCTGGTCGGCGGCGTCGACTTCGCGCGGCTTTCCGGCCGGACGCTCGCCGCCGCGCGCCGCAAGGTCCAGATGATCTTCCAGGATCCTTACGGCTCGCTCAATCCACGCCACAGCGTCGGCGCCATCGTCACGCGCTCGGGCAGGCTCGGCGGCCAGGCGAGCGCCGAGGCGCGCCGGCGCGCAGTCGAGCTTCTGGGCCTCGTCGGGCTTAGACCCGAGGCCTTCGACCGCAAGCCCCATGAGTTCTCGGGCGGGCAGCGCCAGCGCATCGGCATCGCCCGGGCGCTCGCCATGAACCCCGAGGTCGTGTTCGCCGACGAATGCGTCTCCGCGCTCGACGTCTCGGTGCAGAAGCAGGTGCTGCGGCTGATCGCCGACCTGCAGCGCAAGCTCGATCTCACCCTCGTCTTCATCACCCATGATTTGCGGGTCGCGGCGCAGGTGTCGGACTATATCGCGGTGATGAAGAGCGGCGAGATCGTGGAATTCGGCGGCGCGGAAGATGTGCTGAAGCGGCCGAGCCATCCCTATACGCGCGAGCTTATCGCCGCGGCGCCAGGGCACGGCTGGACGCCGCCGGCGCTCGAGGAGCAGGCGTTGGAAGCGTAGCTAACGAAAGCGCCCCAGATGTTCGCAGAGGTCGCTGCTCGAGACCATCGCGGCGCGCCAGGATTGCAGGGCAAAAATCCCAAATC
>JBIOEK010000062.1:0-11748 GCA_044445925.1 Hyphomicrobiales bacterium | reverse complement strand
CTCATAGGCCTTCTCGCCGAAGCGCCAATGCTCGCGATCCCCCGTCGCCGCGCCGACCGCCATGGCCGCGAGCCCGGCAAGCTCGAGACTGCGAATTCCAGGCCTTGCCTGGTCGCCGTATCCGGATTCGACGCCGGCAGCGAGCTTGTCGAGCCAGGCATCGATCACGACGCGATCGGCCGCCGAGGCCTCGCCCTTCGTCTTGAGATAGGCGAAGGCGAAGCCGCCGAGGAGCGCCGCCCGCTCCCGCTCGGCTTGCATATTGGGGACGCTGCCTAGAAGCGCTTGGGCTTCCGCCCATTGGCGCAAGCCCGTCAGCGTGCACATGGCCGCCGAGGCCTTTTCGTCGGTGACGAAGTGATCGGCGGCGGCGCTCACGAGGCGCAGGAAGGTGCGCGCGGGCTCCATCGCCGCGTCATTGCGGGCCCGCAAACCGGGATCGATCCCAATGCCGGCGTTGCCGCGGAACTCTACGGCATCGATGTCGCGGATGGGAGCGGGAATGACGGCGCAAGCGATCGCCGCCGGCGCCATCAGGCCGCAGGCGAGCCAAGCGCTGAAGGATGCGACCGCCATCCAGCCGCGGCGGCGGCCGAACTTCATTCCCCCGGTCGCGGAGGCTTTGCCGCTCACCGGGACGGTTTTCCCTCGAGATGGTTCACCATTGGCGGGCAAACTGCCATCATCTTGCCCATTGCACAAGCAAAGTTAATTCCAGTTAATGTTCGAGGCAGCATACCCATCTTGCGGCCTCGAGGCTTGATCTCAATCAATGTGCCAAAGCCACGCGCGGACCTGTCAAGCAAGGCCCTATTCCGAACCGGCGCTTCGCAACGAATCGGGGCAAGACAAGCAGCCGGAAAAGGCGTCGTTGCCTCAGGCGAGCCCCAGCATCAGCCGCATCGACTGCACCGCCGCCCCCGAGGCGCCCTTGCCCAGGTTGTCGAGCTTGGCGATCAACAGCGCAACAGGATATTTGCTGCTGCCGACGACGCGTATCTCGAGGAGGTCGGTGCCGTTGAGGCTCTCGGCCTCCAGCCGCTCGAAGCTATTGGCGGGCTCCCCTGCGACGATGCGGATATTGCCGCCAACGGCGTAATGGGTGCGCAAGACACTCTCGAGATCCGCCGCCGAGGGCTTCAGCGGCAAGAGCTCGAGGTCGAGGGGCACGCTGACCAGCATGCCCTGCCGGAAATTGCCGACCGAGGGCACGAAGATCGGCCGCCGGCGCAAGCCGCTATGGGCCACGATTTCCGGCAGATGCTTGTGCTCGAAGCCGAGGCCGTAAAGCTCGAATGAGGGCGCTTGCCCTTTCTCATGCGCCTCGATCATGGTCTTGCCGCCCCCCGAATAGCCGCTCACCGCATTGATGGAGAGTGGCTGGTCGGCGGGGATCAGGCCGGCATCGACAAGGGGGCGGATGAGCGCGATGGCGCCGGTCGAGTAGCAGCCAGGGTTGGAGACCTTGCGGGCGCTCCTGATGGCGGCCTCCTGCCCCCTGGCCATCTCGGGAAAGCCGAACACCCATCCGGGCGCGGTGCGATGCGCGGTCGAGGCATCGATGATGCGCGGGCCCTTTTCGCCCATGGCCTCGATGAGCGCTGCGCTTTCGCGCGCCGCGGCGTCCGGCAGGCAGAGAATGGCGAGATCGACCTTGGCCAGCACCTCGCGCTTGGCCTCGATGTCCTTGCGCCTTTCGGCATCGATGCCGACCAGCTCGACCCCGGCAAGCCGTGCCAGCCTTTCGCGGATCTGCAGCCCGGTCGTGCCCGAATCGCCGTCGATGAAGATCTTCGCGGATGTCGCTGCTTGTGAAGCCTTCCGCTGGGTTGTCGTATCGAGCATGGCGGGAATCCTTGCTTTCGAGACTTGGCCTTCGATTAAGACTTTTCGTTCGTTCAAGGCTTGCCTTGCTGCCAAAGGGACCCAAAGGGGCCTAAGACGAACTGTGAACAAAGAAAAAGGCGGGCCTGAGCCCGCCTTTCTTGGAAAACCGATCGGCCGACCGGACGGGCGCGGTCAGCGCTTGGAGAACTGGAAACGGCGGCGGGCCTTGGCGCGGCCGTATTTCTTGCGCTCGACGACGCGCGAATCGCGCGTGAGGAAGCCGATGCGCTTCAAGGCGCCGCGCAGCTCGGGCTCGAAATAGGTGAGCGCCTTGGCGATGCCGTGACGCACGGCGCCGGCTTGGCCGGACAACCCTCCGCCGAGGCAGGTGACGGTGACATCGTATTGGGTGGCGCGGTCGGCGACCAGCAGCGGCTGGCGCAGGATCATGCGCAGCACCGGCCGCGCGAAATATTCCTCGACCGGCTTGTCGTTGACCATGATGCGCCCGGGGCCCGGCTTGATCCAGACGCGCGCGACCGCATTCTTGCGCTTGCCGGTGGCGTAGGCGCGACCCTGCTTGTCGAGCTTCTGCACATGCACCGGCGCTTCGGGCTGAACCGGCTGCACGGCGCCGCCTAGCTCACCTAAAGATTGAAGAACCTCGGCCATTTTCAGGCGCTCCTTGCGTTCTTGCGGTTCATGGCCCCGATATCGAGGCTGACCGGCTGCTGCGCCTCATGGGGGTGCTCGCCGCCCTTATAGACACGAAGATTGCCGAGTTGCCGGCGCGCCAGAGGGCCGCGCGGCAGCATGCGCTCGACCGCCTTTTCCACGACCCGGTCTGGAAAACGCCCCTCGAGGATGGACTTGGCCGTGCGCTCCTTGATGCCGCCCGGATAGCCGGTGTGGTGGTAATAGACCTTCTGGTCGCGCTTTCGCCCGGTGAGCACGATCTTCTCGGCGTTGACCACGATGACATTGTCGCCGCAATCGACATGGGGCGTGTAGCTCGCCTTGTGCTTGCCGCGCAGCCGCATCGCCACCAGTGAAGCGAGGCGCCCGACCACGAGCCCGCTGGCGTCGATCAAAAACCATTTCTTCTCGACCTCGGTGGATTTGACCGAGACGGTCGCGTGCGTCAGCTCTGCCATGAACATTCTCAAAAACATAAGGCGCAGCCCGGCTTTCCCGGTGCGCCTGGGATCGAAGGCTCACCTAAAGCCCGCACCGCCCGAAGTCAAACCCAAATTTTGGCGTCCTGCCCTCCGGGTTGGCGAATATACCGTTTCGATTCAACGATATATACAATATGGTATCGGGATACCTGAACAATCTTCACATCGGAGGAATGGAATAAGTGCCGGTGACATGGGCGACCGGCTCATCCTCACCGTCCGAGAAAATGGTGACCTCGCCGACCGCGAGCCGCTTGCCGAGCTTCAGCAGGCGGCATTCGGAGAGGAGGTCGCGCGGGCCGGGCTTGCGCAGGAAGTTGATGTTGAGATTGGTGGTGACGGCGAGCGCGACCGGCCCGATCGAGGCGATCACCGCGACATAGAGGGAGACGTCGGCGAGCGTCATCATGGTGGGACCCGAGATCGTGCCGCCCGGCCGGATCTGGCTTTCGTGATAGGCGGCGCGCAGCCGCGCCTCCAGCGGGCGCACTTCCTCGACCGTATAGCGGCCGCCGGCCTGGAGCTGCGGGAATTGGCGATCGAGGAAATCGCGGATTTCGGCGAGCGTCATCATGGGCGGGGCGAGCCTCTCCTGGCAATGGTGACTATTCGCGACCCCTTGCGGCGGCCGGCGCGCAAGGCGACATTAGCCCAGGGCGCAACGAGGGCCATATCGTGACGGCGCAGGCGAAGATCGAAAATGCAAAGGTCGAGAAGAAGGTCGAGAAGTCCCGGATCGAGGATCTCCGAAGCGGGGCTCGCCCTCCCGTCAGTCGCGCCGACGAGGATCGTATCGCCATCTTGACGCTCGACCATCAGGGCTCGCGCAACAGCCTTTCCGATGCGATGCTCGCGGCGCTCCAGGCCAATCTCGACGGCATCGCAGCCGATAAGCGGATCGCCGCCGTCATCCTTACGGCCGAAGGTCCAGCCTTCTGTGCCGGTCATGACCTCAAGGAGATGACGGCGCATCGGGCCGATGCCGATCGGGGCTGCGCCTTCTACGAGCAGATGTTCGTGCGCTGCGCCAAGCTGATGCTCTCGCTGGTGAGGCTGCCGCAACCGGTGATTGCCGCGGTCGAGGGCGTGGCGACGGCCGCGGGCTGCCAGCTGGTAGCGAGCTGCGACCTTGCGGTCGCGGGGCAAGGCGCGGGCTTCGCGACGCCCGGCGTGAATATCGGCCTGTTCTGCTCGACGCCGATGGTGGCGCTATCGCGCAATATCTCACGCAAGGCCGCCATGGAGATGCTGCTGACGGGCGAGATGATCGGCGCCAGAGAGGCGTTGCGCGTCGGTCTCGTCAACCGTGTGGCCGAAGACGGGGAGCGGGCGAGCGACTTGGCGCTGTCGCTGGCGCGCCGCATCGCCTCGAAGCCCAGGCTCACCGTCAAGACCGGCAAGGAGGCCTTCTATCGCCAGCTCGAAATGCCGCTCGAGGAAGCCTATGCCTATGCGTCGCGCGCGATGGTCGAGAACATGCTGGCTCGCGATGCGCAAGAGGGCATCAGCGCCTTCATCGAAAAGCGCGAGCCGCGCTGGACGGTCTAGGCGAGGTCGCGGGCCGCAACCAAGCGGGCGATGAGAAGCTGGGGGCCGTGGGGCGTTCGGCCCGAGAGGTTATTCGCCTTCTTCCCTCGCTGGGAAGATTCCCTGGGCTCATTCCAAGAAGTGTTGCGCCCCTTCGTGATATTTCGCGCTCGCTGAACCCAGCCTACCGGACGTAATCCGGTCCGCGCAAAGCGCCCGAGGCGCGAACCCCGCTGACGCTGAAATGGGTGCCGAACTCGCCGAGCTCGGTTTGGGTTCGCGTATCGACATAGGCGTCGATGCGGGTCGCGGCCCCGGAGCTCGGCTGGCGTATGATGCCGACGACCGGCCCGCCGAGGCTCGGCGCCGGCGCGCCGATGCTGCGCGAGGGCGCGATGATCAATTGGTTGTGCTTGGAGGAGGTGCCGACCGAGACGCCCACCCGCCCGCCTACCCTGATGCAGGTATCGCTATCGCCGAGGGCGCCATAGCCCGGCCCGTAAAGTGCCACGCAGCGCGAATTCTTCTTGGCTTCGAGCGCCTGCATCGCCGGCGACTTGCCCGACGACAAGAACATCGAATTCTGCGATCCGGTATCGCCCGCCCGGGCGAGAGACGGCGCGGACACGGCGAGACAAAGGAGAGCGACCGGCAAGATGATTTTCACGTTTCGTGTTCCAGACGGTTACGGCAGAGCGGCGAAGATTACATTGCTGACGTCGGATTTCCAGTTCGATCGGATTTTCAGGAGGAAGGCGGCGGAAATGCGACGTCGCCCAGACGTCGCCCCTTGCCGCCGGCGCCGTCCCGAGGCGATTTCCGATGCGACATGGAGTCTTGCGGGCCGCACCGGGCTTGCTTAACGCCTTGAGGCACGACATCTACCCAAGATGACAAGCATCCCAAAATGACAAGCATCGCCCAACTCCCCTCCCAGGCCGCGCCGGCGCGTGAGACCGCCTTGCGCGAAACCTTGCCTCGCGACAGCTGGACCGCGATCAAGCGGGGCTTTGCCGGGCGCTGCCCGAATTGCGGCGTCGGACGGATGTTCGGGCGCTATCTCAAGGTTGCGGATCACTGCCCACATTGCGGCGAACGCCTCGATCTGCATCGTGCCGACGACCTGCCGGCCTATCTCGTGATCCTGATCGTCGGGCATCTGGTGGTGGGTTCGATGCTCGCTTTCGAGACCTTCGGCGACGCGCCCGTTTGGCTGCAAATGCTGGTCTGGCCGACGCTCACCCTCGTTCTCGCGCTCCTGCTGCTGCAACCCGTGAAGGGCGCGACCATCGCCCATCAATGGGCCTTGCGCATGCATGGATTTGGTGCTCCCCATCCGCTCGAGCATGAGTAGGGCCTGAGGCGCGGTTGCCCCCGCGCGTGGGAGCAAATCGCCGCATGACCGATGACAAGCCGAACCTTGCCGACCGCTTGACGAGCGCCGAGCATAATCGCGGCCGGGTTTCGCCGAACCAGCGGCCGAAGCCCGCCGCGACCTTGATCCTCCTCGACCATGCCGGCAGGGAACCGACCGTGCTGATGGGCCGCCGCAACCCGGCGCATAAATTCATGCCGGGCAAATTCGTGTTCCCGGGCGGACGCCTCGATCCCGCCGACCGCAGGATGCGGGTCGCCTCGCCGCTGCACGGGGAGGTCGAGCGCCGGCTCCTCGCACATCTGCCTCGCCGTGGGCCGGAGACCGCGCGGGCTCTCGCGCTCGCCGCCATCCGCGAGACCTTCGAGGAGACTGGGCTGGTGCTCGGCGCGAAGGCGCCGCTCGAGGCCGGCAAGGTTCCGGACGGAGCCTGGCGCGACTACTCGGCCCATGGCTTTGCCCCCGATCTCTCAAAGCTCAGCTTCGTTGCCCATGCGCTCACGCCGCCGAGGCGGCCGAGACGCTTCGACACCTTCTTCTTCGTCGCCGATGCTAAGACCATCGGGCACCGGGCCGCAGGCGTGATCTCGCCGCAGGCGGAGTTCGTCGAGCTCGTCTGGATTGCGCTGTCCGAGGCCAGGCGCCTCGACCTGCCGACGGTCACGAGCGTCATTCTCGACGAGCTCGATCAGCGGGTGAAGGCTGGCTTCGCCCATGACCTGCCCGTCCCCTTCTACCGCGAGCTGCGTGGGCGCTTCCAAAGGGAGGAGCGATGAGGCCCGCGAGCGTTTTTGTTGTGCTGAAAAAATCGGCAGCTGCAGATTGCAATCACCCCGCAAGCTCGCCGGCGCGGCGGGTCGCCGCCGCAATGGCCCGCTCGATCAGGGGCGCAAGGCCGTCCTTCGCCATCAGCACCTCGAGCGCGGCCGCGGTCGTGCCGGCGGGCGAGGTGACGTTCTTGCGCAAGGTCGAAGCATCGATGCCTGCCTCGCGGAACAGCAATTCGCCGGCGCCCTCGACGGTGGCGCGGGCGAGCCGCATGGAAAGGTCCTGCGGCAGCCCCACGCGCGCCCCTGCCGCCGCCATGCATTCGGCGAGCAGGAACACATAGGCAGGGCCCGAACCCGAGACCGCCGTGACGGCGTCGATCAAGGCCTCGGCGCCGAGCCATTCGACCTTGCCGACGCAGCCGAGCAAGGCATCCGCCACGGCGCGCTCTCGCTCGCCCACACCTCGTCCCGCCACCAGCGCGCTGATGCCGCGCCCAACCGCCGCCGGGGTGTTGGGCATGGCCCTGACGATCATCGCGCCTTCGCCCAAGCGCGCCGCGAGATCGCCGATACGCTTGCCGGCGAGGATCGACACGACGAGCGTGCGCGCGCCGATCAGGGCGCGCAGGCCGGGAGCGGCGCTGTCGAGCATTTGCGGCTTGATCGCGAGGATCAGGGCCTCGGGGGGCGCGATGCCTTGCGGCGACGCCTCGAGCCTCACATGCTTCTGCGCGAGGAAGGCGCGCCCCTGATCGTCGAGGAGCGGATCGATCGCGGTGACGCTGGCCGGATCGAGGCCGAGCGCCAACCAGCCTGAGAGCATCGCCTGGCCCATCTTGCCGGCGCCGACGAGCACGATGGAAGAAGGAAGCTGGACCGACATCGATACCTCGCAAGTTGTCCGAGGCCTTTGGCGCCGCCGACGGCGCCCTTGAGCGCCTTCATCCGCCCCTTCGCCAAGGCGAGGGGCACCTTCTCCCATTTGCCGGGCAGAAGGAAGAGCGCGGCTCGGCTATCGAACCTCGCCAATCACCTCGGCGGAAAAGCTCCGGCTCGGGGCGACGAGCTCGTCTTGAGCCTCGATGAGCGCGAGCTCGCGCGATCCTGTCTCGAGGGTGCGCCTCAGCACTCCGAACACCGATGAAGCGGCTGCGTCGAGTGCGGCGGCGGCTACGCGGCTGCGCAGATAATGGGCGAGGAAGAGCGCCGCCATAAGGTCCCCTGCCCCGTTATAGTCCCGCCCCAGCCGGGGCGTGCGCAGGCAATGGACCAAGCGGCCATCGGACGCGACCACGTCGATCGCGTCGGCTGGCGTCTCCAGCGTCGCCACCGAGGTGACGAGGATCGTCTTCGGACCGAGCCCGTGCAAGCGCGCCAAGGCCGCGACGAGCTCGAGGCGCGTCGAGATGGAGAGGCCCGAAAGATATTCGAGCTCGAATTGGTTCGGCGTGAGGATATCGGCGCAAGGCAGCGCGCGCTCGCGCATGAATTCCGGCAGGCCGGCACGGACATAGAGGCCTTGACCCGCATCGCCGATGACCGGATCGCAGCAATAGAGCGCAGCCTTGTTGGCCTTGCGGGCGGCCTCGACCGCGGCGAGCACGACAGGTCCCGTCTCGGGCGAACCGAGATAGCCCGAAAGCACGCCGTCGCAGCTCGCGAGCACGCCGAGCCTCGCAATGCCTTCGATCAGGCTTTCGACCTCCGCGGGGTCGGCGACGCGCCCGGCAAAGCCGCCATGGCCCGGATGATTGGAGAAGGCGACGGTATGGACCGGCCAGACCTCGCATCCTAGCCGCTGCAAGGCGAAGGCCGCGGCCGAATTCCCCACATGGCCATAGCACACATGTGACTGAATCGACAGGATATTCAAGGCCGCGCCCGGCTGCCCTTGGCCCAGGCGAGGAGGACCGCGCGCTCATGTCCCGTGATCTCGGTGATGTTGCCGGGCGGCATGGCCCGCCCGAGGCCTGCCTGCATATAGATGTCCTGCGCGTGGGCGGCGATCTCCTCATCCGTGTCGAGACGCACGCCCTTGGGCGCGGTCGGGATGTCGGCCCAGACGGGGCTCTTGCGCATGGCACATGCTGCAGCGCCCGATGACGATGTCGCGCGCCCTCGCGAAATCCGGCCGCGCGATCGCCGCGGCAAGTGTCGCCGGCGCCGGACCGGCGACGGTGAGATCATGGCGGCGATCGGGAATGGTCGAGAGCCAGGCGGCGGTGACGAAGGCGGCCGCGGCCACTCCCCAGCACCACCATAATTTGCGGCCCTGCGCATGCATCGTGTTGAAGAAATGCCTGATGGCCACGCCGATCACGATGACGAGGCCGATGATCGCGAAGTTCCAGCGGCTCGAGAAGGCGAGCGGATAATGGTTCGACAGCATCAGGAACACCACCGGAAGCGTCAGGTAGTTGTTATGCGTCGAGCGTGTCTTGGCCTCGCGGCCGAGGCGCGGATCGGGCGTCTTACCGGCCTTCAGCGCCGCCACGACCTTCTTCTGGTTCGGGATGATCACATGGGCGACGGAGCCCGTCATCATGGTGCCGATCATCGCGCCGACATGCACGAACACGCCTCGCCCCGAGAACACGAAGTTGAGGCCAAAGGCCAGCGCCATGAGGAAGACGAAAACCGCGATGCCGAGCTTGAGGTCGTCCTCGCCGAGCGGGGAGCGGCATAGGCCGTCATAGACGAGCCAGCCGAGGACCAGGACCCCTATGCCGATGGCGATCGCTCCCCAATTCGGCAAATCGAGCACATGGCGATCGATGAGGTAGAGATCGGGATTGGCGTAATAGAGGATGCAGAGAAGCGCGAATCCGGAGATCCAGGTCCAGTAGGATTCCCATTTGAACCAATGCAGCTCCTCAGGCATCGCCGCAGGAGCCACGTTGTATTTCTGCAAGTGGTAGAAGCCCCCGCCATGCACTTGCCAAGCTTCGCCGGCGACCCCTTGCGGCAGGCTCGGCGGCTTGCGCAGGCCGAGATCGAGCGCGATGAAGTAGAAGGATTCGCCGATCCAGGCGATGGCGGTGATGACGTGCAGCCAGCGGACTGCGAAATTCGCCCAGTCCCACGCGATGGCGCTCATGCTCTCCTCCTCAGCGCCTCGCGAGACGCGCTTCCATCTCTTCGCGGGTGGGCAATCGATAATTCAAGAGGAAGTCGAGCATGACCTCGATGGCCGCCTGTGCATCCTCGACCGTGATGGCCTCGGCCGGGTTATGGCTGATCCCGCCTTTGCAACGCAGGAAGAGCATGGCGACCGGGCAGAGCAAAGCCATCGCCATGGCGTCATGGCCGGCCCCGCTCGGCAGCGTGAAGACGCGATGGCCCTGGCGCGCGAGCGCCTCCGAGAGCATCTTGATCAAGGGGGCATCGCATGCGGTCGCCGGGGCCTCGTAGAGCGGGGTCAGCTGCAAGGCGAGGCCGCGCTCGGAGGCGATCGCGTGCATGCGGCCCTCGATGGCGGCGACGGCGCGATGCCGCAAGGCGTCCGTTGGCGCACGCAGATCGACGCTGAAGCGGACCTCGCCGGGAATGACGTTGATGGCGCCCGGCAGCGCCTCGATGGTACCGACGGTCGCCACGACCTCCGGAGCGAGGCGCGCCTCGACCTCGACCGCGCCGATCATGGCGGCAGCGCCCGCCAGCGCATCCCTGCGGCACGCCATGGGCACGGTTCCGGCATGGCCGGCTTCGCCCGCGACCTTGACGCTGAGGCGGCTTGTGCCGGCGATCGCCGTGACGACGCCGAGCGCCAGGTTCTCCCCCTCCAGCACCGGGCCCTGCTCGATATGGCTCTCGAGATAGCCGCAAACTCCCAAGGGATCGCGCGCGATCGCCCCGATTGCGGCGGTGTCGCAACCAAAGCCGCGCAACGCCTCGCCGAGCGATATGCCATTTTGATCGCGCACCGACAGGCTGGCGCGCGAAAAAGTGCCGGCAAGCGCCCGCGAGCCCGACAGTGTCGTCGGGAAGCGCACACCCTCCTCGTCTCCGAAGGCCAGAACCTCGACGGCGAAGGGGAGCTTCGCGCCGATGCGGGCGAGCTCCTCGACGACCTCGATCGCCGAGAGCACACCGAAGCCGCCGTCATAGCGCCCGGCATCGCGCACGCTGTCGATATGCGAACCGAGGATGAAGGTCGAGGCCTCGGGGCTCGCGCCTTCGAGGCGCCCGACGACATTGCCGATCGCGTCGTCTCGAGCCTCGAGGCCGGCTTCCTGCATCCAGGATCGCACCCGCGTCATGGCCGCCTTGTGGGCCGGCGAGAGGAAAAGGCGCGTGATCTTGCCTTTCTCGTCGCTGACGCCCGCGAGCTCATCGAGGCGGGCCATGACGTGTTCCCCTAGCCGCAAATCGCCTGCCCTCACGGCAGGCGGTCCTTAAGACGGATGAGCGCGATGCGCTCGATCTCGGCGAGCGCCGTCTCGAACTCGGCCTCCGCGTCGGCACCGAGGCGCGCGCGCATCGCCGCGATCACGTCTTCCTTCGTGCGGTTCTTGACGGCGAGGATGAAGGGGAAGCCGAAACGCGCCTTATAGGCTTCGTTCATGCGGGTGAGGGCCGCGAGCTCATGGGGCGTCAGCCGGTCGAGCCCGGCCGAAGCCTGCTCCTTTGCCGAGTCGGCGGTGACCTCGCCCGCGAGAGCGAGGCGCCCGGCAAGATCGGGATGCGCCCTGATCAAGGCGAGCTGCTCCTCGCGCGGCATGGCGCGCATGGCCCGCGACATCGCCCGCGCCAAGCCTTCGGCGCGGTCGTCGCTCGAGGAAAATCCGGCGCGCTGCGCGGCCTCGGCGATTTGCGGGCTATGCTCGAAGATGCTTCCGAACAGCTCGAGGAAGAGCGCGCGCGGCATGCGGCTTGGCCTGTAGCCGCCGGCCGGTGGGTGGCGGGCGACCCAATGGCGCGCGATATCGATCCGGCGCGCCATCCACACCTCGCCCTTGGCCGAGGCGTAATCGATGAAGCGCGCCAGCGCCGCCGCCCTCCCCGGCCGCCCCACCAACCGGCAATGCAGCCCGACCGACATCATCTTCGGGCGCTCGGCGCCCTCCTGATG
>JBIOEK010000061.1:0-11777 GCA_044445925.1 Hyphomicrobiales bacterium | reverse complement strand
TCGCGTCTCGCGACATCGTGAGCCGGCTCCTCCGAGGCCGGAGTCCCAAGCTCTGGCTTCATGCCCGCTTCGCCTTGGCCGTGCCGCATTCCCGGTTCCCTGTCGATCTGCTATGGCACAGTTGGCATAGACCGCAGGCGGCGTTCTTGGAAAGCGCCCCGTTCTTGGAAAGTGCCTAATTCCTGGAAAGCGTCCGGAGAGGATGATGATTCAATTAAGAGGCATTCTCGGGGGCCTCGCGGCCCTCGCCGCGGTTGCGGTCTTCCCCGCCGTCTCGCCCCCCGCGCTCGCCGAGAATGCGGCGGCCTTCAAGCCCGAGCAGAAAGCCGCGATCGAGCAGATCGTCAAGGACTACATATTTGCCCATCCGGAGATCGTAAAGGAGGCCCTGCTCGAGCTCGACAAGCGCGAGAAGGAAGCCGAGAACGCCGCCGTCAAGACCGCGCTCAAGGCGGAATCGAAAGCGCTCTACGACGTCAATGCTGGGACCGTCGTCGGCAATCCCGACGGCGATGTGACGCTCATCGAGTTCTTCGACTATAATTGTCCTTATTGCCGCAAGGCGATGACGACGCTCGATGCCCTCATCAAGGCCGATCCGAAGCTCAGAATCGTGCTCCGCGACCTGCCGATCGTGCATCCGCCCGAATCGATCGAGGTCGCCAAGATCGCGATGGCGGCCAAATACCAGCTCTCGCCCGAGAAATTCTGGGAATTCCACAAGAAGCTGTTCTCCGCCTCGCGTCTCGTGGCCAAGCCGCAGGCCTTGCAGGTCGCCAAGGAAACGGGCCTCGACATGGCGCGCCTCGACAAGGATGCGGAGAGCGACACCGTCCGGGCTGCGTTCGCCGATTCGGATCGCCTGAGCCAGATCCTCAATCTGCGCGGCACGCCTGCCTTCGTGCTCGGCGACGAGGTGGTATTCGGCGCCCAGGAGGACGATGACATGAAGGCCCAGATCGCCGCGGTCCGCCAATGCGGCAGGACGGTCTGCTGAAGGACGGCCCGCCGACGCGCGGTTCCGCGCGGCCCTTCCCCTCTCCGCCTCAGGACGCTAGAAGCGGCTTGTTGCCGCATGTCCCGCGCGCCGAAGAGGTATCTCCGCAAGCATGACCGCCGTTCACGTCCTCAACGGGCCGAACCTCAATCTCGTGGGCGCTCGCGAGCCCGCGATCTACGGCTCGGCGACCCTTGCCGATATCGAGTCGCGGTGCCGCGCGAAGGCGAAGGCCTTGTCCCTCGACCTTCTGTTCGCGCAGACCAATCACGAGGGCGAGCTCGTCACCCAGATCCAGGAGGCGGGGCGGGCGAAAGCCGGCATCGTGCTGAATGCCGGTGCCTATACGCATACCTCGATCGCGCTTCATGACGCGATCCGCGCCGTCGAGGCGCTCGTCATCGAGGTGCATCTGACGAATGTGCATGCACGCGAGAGCTTCAGGCATCATTCCTATGTGTCGCCCGTCGCCAAGGGCGTGATCGCGGGGCTCGGCCCTTTCGGCTACGAGGCCGCGATCGAGGCTTTGGCCCATCTACTCAAGCAGCGAGCCGAGGGGATGTCGTCGGTCGGATAGCCGCATATCCATGATTGACGTCATCTGGATCGGCCGGCCCGGTCGCGGAGAACCAGAGAGAGCATGCGCAAGCAAAACCCCTTCGATGCCGAAAGCGTCCGCGAGCTCGCGAAGCTCTTGGCCGAGACCGGTCTCACGGAGATTGAGGTGCAGAAGGGCGACCTGCGGGTGCGTGTGGCGCGCAATGTGAGCGTGACGGTAGCCGCCGCTCCGGCCCCGGCCATGCCCTACGCGGACGCAACCCCGCCTCAATCTCCGGCGGCGAGCTCGGCCGCTGCTCTCGCGAGCGAGGCGGCCCGCAAGCAGAAGACAGTGACCTCGCCCATGGTTGGGACGGCATTTCGGCGCCCGGCTCCCGAGGCCAAGCCATTCGTCGAAGTCGGCGCCACGGTGAAGGAAGGCGAGCGCATCCTGCTCATCGAAGCCATGAAGACCTTCAACGAGATCACCGCGCCGCGCTCCGGCACGGTCAGCGAAATCCTCGTCGAGGACGGCCAGCCGGTCGAGTTCGGCGAGCCGCTGATGGTGATCGAGTGATGGCCGCGCTCCCCCGGCGCGAACGGACCTGAGACGCGTGTTCGACAAGATTCTCATCGCCAATCGCGGCGAGATCGCGCTCAGGGTGCTGCGCGCCTGCAAGGAGCTCGGCATCGCGACCGTCGCCGTGCATTCGACGGCGGATGCCGATGCCATGCATGTGCGACTCGCCGATGAGAGCGTCTGCATCGGCCCCCCGCCCGCGCGCGACAGCTATCTGAATATCCCTTCGCTGCTCGCCGCCTGCGAGATCACGGGCGCCGATGCGGTGCATCCGGGCTATGGTTTTCTGTCCGAGAATGCGCGCTTCGCCGATATCCTCGCCGATCACAATATCGGCTTCATCGGGCCCAAAGCCGATCATATCCGCTTGATGGGCGACAAGATCGAGGCGAAGCGCACGGCCGCGAGGCTCGGCATCCCGGTGGTGCCGGGGTCGGAAGGCGGCATCACGGACGAGAAGGAGGCGCAGCGCATCGCGGCCTCGATCGGCTATCCGGTGCTGGTCAAGGCGGCCGCGGGAGGCGGCGGGCGAGGCATGAAGGTCGCCCGCGGCGAGGAGGAGCTGACGGGCGCCGTGCAGACGGCGCGCACCGAGGCCAAGGCCGCCTTCGGCGACGACGCGGTCTATCTCGAGAAATACCTCGAAAAGCCGCGCCACATCGAAATCCAGGTGCTCGGCGACGGACGCGGCGACGCGCTCTGCCTCGGGGAGCGCGATTGCTCCTTGCAGCGCCGGCATCAGAAGGTCTGGGAGGAAGGTCCGTCGCCCGCGCTCAACGAGAGGCAGCGCTCGGCCATCACGGAAACCGTGCGGCGCGCCATGCGCGAGCTGGGCTATCTCGGCGCCGGCACCGTCGAGTTTCTCTACGAAAACGACTCATTCTATTTCATCGAGATGAACACGCGCATCCAGGTGGAGCATCCGGTGACCGAGATGATCACAGGCATCGATCTCGTCAATGAGCAGATCCGCATAGCCGCAGGCGGCGACCTGCCGCTGCGGCAGGAAGAGGTGCGGCTCATGGGCCACGCCATCGAATGTCGCGTCAACGCCGAAAACCCGGTGAATTTTCGTCCTTCTCCCGGCCGCATCGACTATTACCACCCGCCCGGCGGTCTCGGCGTGCGCGTCGATTCGGCCGTCTACCAGGGATATTCCATCCCGCCCAACTACGATTCCTTGATCGGCAAGCTGATCGTGCACGGCCGCACCCGCAACGAATGCCTGATGCGGCTGCGCCGCGCGCTCGACGAATTCGTGGTCGCCGGCATCGACACCACATTGCCGCTGTTTCGCGCGCTGGTGCGCAACGCCGATATCCAGAACGGCGATTACGACATCCACTGGCTCGAGCATTTCCTCGAGACGGACGAGGCCGCCGAAGCTACCGGCTGAGCCCCTTGCGAATGGACGCCGGCAATCTCGCATCGGCGATCGTCTCGACAAGCCGGCCGGTGTTCTCGGCCGGGTCGTCCGAGGCATTTTCAAAGGAGATATAGCGGATATCGATATAGGCATGCTCAGCCTCGAGCGCGAGACCGAAGAAGACCGAGACCGAGAGGTGCCGAAATTCCATGTCGAGCATGATCCTCGGAGGCTTGCCCCAATCGACCGAAAGATCGGCCGCCCAGCCGAAAGTGAGCGTGCCGGGCCGGAAGAGCAGCTCGACCGAGGAATTGACGATGTCCTCGATATTGGCGAATTGCTCGGTGCGGATATAGGTGATGAAGTCGACGAGGTCGACCAAGCGCAGCTCGGCCGCAACCTGCTTCATGCCCTCGGCGAGCGCTCTTTCGCGCGCCAGCAGATGGTCTTCACGTTGCTCGATCAACATGGGTTGCCGACTTTCATCTTGCGGTCACCTTCCCGGCCTTCTTGCCGTAGATGAAGTGAACCACTTCCGCGACCGCCCTGTAGAGTTCGGGCGGGATCATCTTGTCTACCTCCACGCTATCGTACATGGACCTTGCCAGAGCCTTGTCTTCCACGATCGGAATCTGATTTTGCTCGGCGATCTCGCGAATCTTGAGGGCGATCAAGTCCTTGCCCTTGGCGACGACGAGCGGCGCGCCGCCCTCCTCGCGCACATAGCGCAAGGCGATGGCGTAATGCGTCGGATTGGCGATCACCATCGTGGCGCGCGGTACGTTGGCCATCATGCGCCGGCGCGAGCGGTCGAGCCGCAGCGACCTCAGCTTGGCGCGTATCAGCGGATCGCCCTCTGACTGCTTCATCTCGTCCTTGAGTTCCTGGCGCGTCATGCGCAGGTCGCGCCGCCATTTGATCCTTCCCCATAGCGTGTCGGCGGCGACGAGCAGGACGGTTGCGATGGCGACCGCAGAGAGTAGGCGCATGATCATCGCCAAGATCAGCTCGGGCAGCGCGTTCGGCTCGGTGAACATGGCGTTCGTGAAGGTCGATTGCTCGGAGCTCAAGAGGGCGAGGACGACGGCGCTGATGCCGCCGAATTTGAGCATGGACTTAAAGAATTCGATATGGCCCTGCATGCCGAAGATGCGTTTCCAGCCTGCGCCCGGCGAGATCCTCGACGGGTCGGGCTGGATGCGGTCGAAGGCCAGGCGCGGCGCGTTCTGCGCCACGGAGGCGATCACGCCGAACATGCCGAGCGTCAAGAGCGGCGGCAGCAGGAACTTGAACGCCTCCGTCGAGATCGCCCCGAGCAGGGCAGCCGCATCCGCGCTGGTGCCCAGCGACCAGCCGGCCGGATCGTCCACGAGCCTTACGAGCGTGACGAAGAGGCGCATCGCGCTTTCCTTCACGAGGAAGCCCATCACGATGAGGATGCCAATGATTGAGGCGAAGGTCGCCGCCTCGCGCGACACGGGGGTTTGGCCCTTCTCGACCGAATCGCGAAGCTTTTTCTCGCTGGCCGCTTCGGTCTTGTCTTCGTCGTTCGTCGACATCGTCTAGGGTCGTTCCCGTTCACTCACAGGCGCTCATTGGATGAGCTCGCCCTCCTCATCCGGGCTGTTGAGCTCGATCTGGCCCTTCTCCGCCATTTCGAGGACGAGGTCGGCGATGGCGCGGCGCGCCTTCAGGACGTCGCGCTGAGGCGCCGGATCGCCATTGGTGAGCTCAGCCTCGACCATGCGCTTGGCGCGCGAGGCGAGCGATGACAGGACGAGGTCGCGGAATTCCGCTTCCGTTCCCTTCAGCGCCAGCACGACGCGCTCGGTCGGGACCGCGTCGAACAGCGTCGAGCGAGCCTTGGGCGAGAGGTTGACGATATCGTCGAAGGTGAACAGCAGGCCCTTTAGCACCTCGGCCTCCTTCGGGCGCGATTCGGCGAGGCTCTGGAGCACATCGTCCATCTGGTTTCGCTCCATCTTGTTGATGATGTTGGCAATCCGCGAATGGCTGTCGGAATTGGTGTTGCGTGCCACGTTCACCAGGAGATCCTCCTGCAGCGCGCCTTCGAGGATGCGGACCGGCGGCTCCATCAACGGCTTGAAGCTGAGCATGCGGCGCATCAGGCTGTTGCGCAGATCGCGCGGCAGTTGGCTCATGACCTTTGCGGCGCAGTTGGGGCTGACCTTGGAGAGCACCAGGGCCGCGGTCTGCGGGTGCTCCTTCGTCACAAAGCCGGCAAAGACGCTCTCGGAAACGCCGGACAGCCGCTCCCAGAGCGAATGGTTGGAATTGCCGAGCACATCCGACATGATGTCGGCGACCTGCTCGGGCGAGATGACGCCTGCCAGCAAATTCTGCGCCTGCCCGGCCGAGCCGACGAGATCGGCGCCGGTGGAGAAATTGGCGGCGAACTCCTCGATCAGGGATTCCAGGGTCGCCGCCGGCACCGCGCTGAGATCGGCGGCTGCGCGCGTGATCTGGCGCAGCTCGACGGAATCGAAGCGGGCGAGCAGCCGTGCCGCGACGGATTTGTCGAGAGTGAGCAGGAGCGCTGCGACCTTGTCCGCCCCCTTGAGCGGTTTCGGCCGCGTGCCGCCTCTGAGCGAGCCAATTGCCATGGTGCCGCCGTTCCGTTCAGCTGTTCTGGTCCGAGCCTGACGGGCCGACGATCTCCGTCAGCGACACGCCGAAGCGCGAATTGTCATCCTCGACCACCACGACCTCGCCGCGCGCCACGATGCGGCCGTTGACGACCACGTCGACCGGCTCGCCGACCCGCTGGTCGAGTGGGATCACGGCGCCCCGCCCGAGCTTGATGAGATTGGCGACCGGCATGGTCGTCGAGCCGAGCACCACCTGCACCTCGACCGGGATGCGCAAGATGGCGTCGAGATTGCGCGAGCCTTCCGGTTGCTCCCTGCGCGGGGCGTCCAGGGTTTCGGCTGAGGCGGCGGCGTCGGCGATCGCCTTCGCGAAGGGCACTTGGTCAAGGGACATGGTGTTGCTTTCTTCAGTCAAGATGGCGTTTGAGAAAGAAGGATGTCATCCAGGAACTCCCGCTCCTGGTCGACGAAATCCTCGATGCGCACGGTGTAGCATCCGTCGCCCTGGCCGAGCTGGCACCAGAACAGCGCCTCGTCATTGCATTCGAGCTTGACGCGGCTCGTGGGCGTCGCCTGCAGCTTCATCACCTGCCCGACCTCGAGAGCCGCGATGTCGCCCAAGGTGAATTGCCGCTCCTCGATCGTCGCCCGCAGCGTGACCTCGGTGCGCCGGATCTCGTTCTCGAATTGCTTGGCCCAGCGCGGGTCGCGCGCCGACACGTCGCTCGTGGCGTCGCGCGCGAGGCTCTGCCGCATCGGGTTGAGGGCCGATTGCGGAATGACGACGAACATCTCGCCGCCGCGCTCGAGGGCCTTGATCCCGATCTTGGCGACGACCGCGAGGTTCTTGGGCCGCCCGATGCTCACAAAATCCATGCGCGTCTCGATCCGCTCGAACTTGAAAGGCGTGTCGGAGACCGAGGCGAAGGAGGTCTTGAGCGCGTTGGCGGCCTGCTCGAAGATCGCCTGGGCGATCCGCAGCTCGAGGGTGGAGAAGGGCCGCTTGTCCTCGAGGGGGGCTTCGGTGCCGTCGCCTCCAAAAATGGTTTCGACAACCGTGAACAGGAAGTCGCGATCGATCCCGAGCAGGATGCGCGAATCCCACTCGCTCGCATGATAGACGGCGGCAACCACATTGCCGGCGTAAGAGTCGAGGATGTCGCCGATCCGCCCCGTGGCTATCTTGGTCGGCGTGAAGAAGGCGGGCGAAGCCGACATCGGCCTGAAGCTGTCCGCGCACAACGTCGCCATGCGATCGATGGCGAGCCGCAACATGGGCAGCCTCTCGATGGAGATGCCGGCCGCGTCGAGCAATCTGTCGATGTCGCGCGGCTTGGGCGGGGCGGCGGCTTCCTGCATGGCGATCAGGCCGCCTGCGGCAGCGCGTCCGGCGCGGCTTTCGGCCCGCCGAGCGAGATGGTCTCGCTTTCAACCTCGTCGATGGTGGGCCGCTCGGCCGCCGGAATGGTCTTGCGCCCATGCTCGAGCGCAATTTGCGGCATCGCTCCGTTCATGAAGGCGAGCAGCGTCTGCTTGATGATGACGAACACGCGGCATTTCTTCTCGCGCGTGAGCTTGATCTTGTGGGCGACGGGACCGACGATGCCGTAGGACATGAAGATCCCCGCGAATGTGCCCACGAGCGCGGCGCCGATCAGGCCGCCCAGCAATTCCGGTGACTGGTCGAGCGCGCCCATCGCATGGATGACGCCGAGCACGGCCGCCACGATGCCGAGCGCCGGCAGGCCATCGGCGACGGACGACAAGGCGAGATAGGGCTTCAGCTTGTCCTTGGTGATGGTGTGGATTTCCTCGTCCATCAAGGCTTCGATCTCATGGGTCCGGGCATTGCCGATGATGATCAGGCGGCAGTAGTCGCAGATGAAATGCAGCACTTCCTTATTGGCCAAGACCTTGGGAAAGCTCTTGAAGATCTCCGATTCTTCGGGGTTGTCGACATGCGCTTCGGCCTCGTTGCGCGACTTGCCGCGCAGCTCCCGCATCAGCGAATGCAGCACGCCCAGCACGTCGAGATAGTCGCGTTGCTTCAACGACTTTCCCCCGATCGCCTCGACGGTGGCGCGGCCCGTATCCATGATGGTCGAGGTCGGATTGGCGATGATGAAGGTGCCGAGCGCCGAGCCGCCGATGAGGACGAGCTCCCAGGGCTGCCAAATGACCTCGAGATGGCCGCCGAGAGCGGCGAAGCCGCCGAACATGCAGCCGAAGGCAACGACGAGACCGATCACGAAACCCAAGGCTGACCTCCACGAAAATCCGCGCCGCCAATGGGTATGGAGCGAGCCTTGTGCGGGGCTGATGCACCCGGCCGCTTCCGGCCTCGGGAGAGCCGCTCGGGAAACACTGCGCGGGCCCGGAATTCGCTCCGGGCTCGTGCCCCTGGTCAGCTTCGGGCAAGTTCATTGACGGAGTTTGTGGGCACCGATCCGGAGGGCGGAGCCATGCTGAGCACATTCATTAGCTATCAGGCGATCACCAGGAGCCTCACCAGCTCCCTGGCGAGCACGGCGGCCGAGCCCGTAGTCTCCAATGAGACGCAATATTACCTCGCGAATATCGGCAAGGTGAAGACCGTCGACGATTTCCTGAACAATTACAGATTGTTCTCCTACGCCATGAAAGCCTTTGGCCTCGAGGACATGAACTATGCCAAGGGGATGATGCGCCAGGTGCTGACGGGTGGGATCACCGATCCCAAGAGCCTCGCGAACACCTTGACGGATCCGCGCTACAAGGCCTTCGCCACGGCCTTTGACTTCGCCGCCAAGGGCGCGGCGGCGACCTCCGCCACCTCCGCCCAGAGCGGCACGGTCAGCCAATATGTGCGCCAGACGATGGAGAACGACGCCGGCACCCAGAATGATGGGGTTCGCCTCGCGCTCTATTTCCAGCGCATGGCTCCGGCCATCAAGACGCCCTTGGACATTCTTGCCGATCCGGCTCTCTTGAAGGTTGTCCAGACCGTGCTCAACATTCCGGCGGCGAGCTCGTTGCAGGACATCGATGTCCAGGCCAATACCATCTCGAACGAAATGAACGTCGCCGATTTGCAGGACCCGACGAAGCTCACGGCCTTCATCCAGCGCTTCACCGCGATCTATGACCTCAACAATTCGGCCGCCAACGCCCAGACCCAGCCTGCGAACGCGCTCCTCGTCGGGCAGGGGCTCGCGGGCATCAGCACCGACCTTCTGACCAGCCTGCAAGGCTTCAAGCTCGGGGGGGCATGAGCAATGCTGTCCAGCCTCTACGTCTCGCTCTCCGGCCAGGTGGCTTTGCAGAAGCGCATGGACACGATCGCCAATAACGTCGCCAACATGAACACTGCCGGCTTTCGCGCCGACGAGGTCAAGTTCCAGGCCCTGGTCGACCAGGCCGGCAATGCCAATGTCGCCTTCTCGTCGAGCGGAAGCGACTTCGTCTCGCGCCGGGCCGGATCCTTGACCAAGACCGACAATCCCCTCGATGTGGCGGTCCAGGGCGAGGGTTGGCTCGCCATCAAGACGCCGGCCGGCACCGCCTATACGCGCGACGGCCGCATGCGCCTCCTCGAGACCGGCACCCTCGAGAATATCGAGGGCCGTCCGGTGCTCGACGCGGGCGGCACGCCGATCGTACTCGACCCGTCCGCCGGCACCCCCGCGATCGCCAATGACGGCATGATCACCCAGGACGGGAAGCAGGTCGGCGCGCTGGGCCTGTTCAAGATCGACGACCAGGCGAAGCTCACGCGCTCGAATTTCGGCGGCTTCGTCTCCGACAAGCCGGCAACCCCCGTGCTCGACTTCGTGTCGAACGGCTTCGTGCAGGGTTTCGTGGAGAACTCCAACGTGAACCCGATGATGGAGATGACCAAGCTGATCATGGTCTCGCACGCCTTCGATAGCATGACCAACATGGTACAATCCTCCGAGACCGCGCTCCAGGACGCGATCAAGACGCTGGGCAGCGCGTCGTGAGCTTTGCTTCGACCAAACCCCTCCTCGGGGGCGCGATCGCTTTGGCCTGCAAACTCGCTGTCGAACAGGCCGATATCGACATCTCGGCCGCGGTCGTCTTCTGCTTGCCGGGCCAAGACGATGTCGCATCGAAGGCGCGTGCCGCATGCAGCACGCCAAGGCTTGCCGATGACCGGTGAGCGGTCCGGCAATGCGCTGCATCGCCTGCAAAGGGTCGCCGAGACCGCCGGCAACGATCTGCGGCCGATCCGGGTCGGCGGGCGCATCACCGAGGTGACGCCTAGTCACTATTGCGTATCGGGCCTCTCGCACTTCCTCAAGCTTGGCGAATGCGTCAGCTTCGCCGTCGACGGCCGCGAGGAGGTCGGGGAGGTCGTGCGGCTCGACGCCGCGCGCGCCATCGTAAAGCCCTTCGACGCCAAGCTCGATATCGGCCTCGGCACCGTGGTCTACAGGCTGGGCCGCCTCACCCTGTCGCCCCATCCCAGCTGGAAGGGCCGCGTCATCAACGCGCTCGGAGCGCCCATCGACGGCGCCGGCCCCCTGATTTGCGGCGAGCGCAGCCTGGCGAGCGATGCGCCGCCCCCCACGGCGATGCGCCGCTCGCGCGTCAAGACTCCGCTGCGCACCGGGGTCAGGGTCATCGATTTCTTCCACCCGCTTTGCGCCGGACAGCGCATCGGCATCTTCTCCGGCTCAGGCGTCGGCAAGTCGACCTTGCTGTCCATGCTGGCCGGCTGCCAGGGCTTCGATACGGTGGTGGTCGCGCTCGTCGGGGAGCGCGGGCGCGAGGTGCGCGAGTTCCTGGAGGAGGCGCTGGCCACCAACCGGCAGCGGGCCGTCACCGTGGTCTCGACCGGCGACGAAAGCCCGATGATGCGCCGCCTGGCGCCGCGGACGGCCATGAGCATCGCCGAATACTTCCGCGATCTCGGCGATTCGGTGCTGCTGATCCTCGATTCGGTCACGCGCTATGCCCATGCGGCACGCGACGCGGCGCTCGCCGCCGGCGAGGCCGCCGTGGCGCGTGGCTACGCGCCGAGCGTTTTCAGCGATCTGCCGAAGCTGCTCGAGCGTGCCGGGCCGGGCGAGGAAGGCACGGGTGCCATAACGGGGGTATTCTCGGTGCTGGTCGATGGCGACGACCATAACGACCCGGTCGCCGACTCGATTCGCGGCACGCTCGACGGCCACATCGTTCTCGACCGGTCGATCGCCGATCAGGGACGATATCCGGCGGTCAATGTCCTGTCCTCGGTGTCGCGCCTTGCCCATCATGTCTGGACCCCCGAGCAGAGCGCACTGGTGGCGAAGTTGCGTTCCATGATTGCGCGCTTCGAGGAGACGCGCGATCTGCGCGTCATGGGCGGCTACCAGGCGGGCCACGACGCGGATCTCGATCAGGCCGTAGTGCTCGTTCCGAAGATCTACAAGGCCATGATGCAGTCGCCGAAGGTGTCACGCAGCGTCGACGCCTTCCGCGAGCTGGCCGAGGTCCTTCAGCAGAAGGGATGAGGCGGCCGGACGGCGCCGGGCCCGTGCGCCCCGGCCCGATCTCGAAAACTTAATTTGCGAACCATCATTCGATTTAACCAGCCATTAACCATCATCAAATAGTCTCCTGTTGAGGCTGAGAGGGCGGGTGTCGATCAACTTCGGATCGACGACACATTCTCACATTTTACAGTAATTCAACCGAAACCATGAC
>JBIOEK010000060.1:0-11904 GCA_044445925.1 Hyphomicrobiales bacterium | reverse complement strand
TTCACGCCGGGCACGCCGCTCTACAACGAGGAGGGCGGCGAAATCCTCAAAGGCAAGCGCGATCTCGACGGCGCCAAGCGCCTGCTCGCCGAAGGCGGCTATAAGGGCGAGCCGGTCACCTGCGTGGTGGCGCAGGACCAGTCGATCACCAAGGCGATGGGCGACGTGACCGCCGATCTCCTCAAGCAGCTCGGCATGAATGTCGATTTCGTGGCGACCGATTGGGGCACGACCGGCACGCGAAGGGCCATGAAGACGCCGCCCGGCCAAGGCGGCTGGTCGATGTTCCACACCTGGCATGCGGGCGCCGACTGCATCAATCCGGCCGCCTATACGGCGATCCGCGCCAATGGCGACAATGCCTGGTTCGGCTGGCCGAACAGCCCCGAGGTCGAGAGCGACATCACGACCTGGTTCGACGCCAAGACGCTCGACGAGGAGAAGGTCGCCATGCGCAAGCTGAACAAGGACGCGCTCGATTTCGTGGTCTATGCGCCGACCGGCTTCTTCCTCGCCTATCAGGCTTGGCGCAAGAACATCGAGGGCGTGGTCAAGGGCCCCTTGCCCTTCGTCTGGGGCGTCAGCAAGACCGCCTGAGGTCACCTGGCCATGGGCGGATATGTCGGCAGGCGCATCCTCTCGACCATCCCGGTCATGGCGGTCGTGGCCTTGTTCGTGTTCAGCCTGCTCTATCTCGCGCCCGGCGATCCGGCGACCATCATCGCCGGCGACCAGGCGACGCCGGCCGATATCGCCCGCATCCGCGAGAGCCTCGGCCTCGAGCGGCCTTTCCTCGTCCAGTTCGGCGATTGGCTCTGGCACATCCTGCATGGCGACCTGGGCACCTCGATCTTCACCAACCTGCCGGTCAGCGCCCTGATCGCGCAGCGCATCGAGCCGACGCTGTCGCTGATGACGGTGACGCTGATCCTCGCCATCTCGGTCGCGGTGCCGCTCGGCGTCCTTGCCGCCTGGAAGGTCGGAACCTGGATCGACCGCCTGGTCATGGCCTTCGCGGTGTTCGGCTTCTCCGTGCCGGTCTTCGTGATCTCCTATCTGCTCGCCTATGTCTTCGCGCTCCAGCTCGATTGGCTGCCCGTCCAAGGCTATACGCCGATCTCCCAAGGTTTCTGGCCCTGGTTCCAGAACCTGATCCTGCCTTCCATCGCGCTCGGCGCCGTCTATATCGCGCTGATCGCCCGCATGACCCGCGCCACGATGCTCGAGGTGCTGCAGCAGGACTATATCAAGACGGCGCGCGCCAAGGGCATCGGACAGAACGGCATCTTGTTCGTGCATGCGCTCAAGAACGCCGCCGTGCCGATCGTCACCGTGATCGGCTTGGGCGTGGCGGTGCTCATCGGGGGCGCGGTCGTGACCGAGAGCGTCTTCGTCATTCCGGGCCTCGGTCGGCTGACCGTCGATTCGATCCTGCGCCGCGACTATCCGGTGATCCAAGGCCTCGTGCTCCTGTTCAGCTTTGCCTATGTGATCGTCAATCTCTGCATCGATCTCCTCTACACCCTGCTCGATCCGAGGATCCGCTATTGAGCGCCATATCCGAGAGCCTGACAGCGTCCTTGCCGCAGGAGGCCACGGCCGCGCCCGAGCTTGGCGATGTGCTGGCCCCCGTCAAGCGGCGGGGTCCGGTCCTCGACTTTTGCGTTCGCCATCCCACGATCGCGATCGGCGGCGCGCTCATCCTGTTCATGCTCGCCATCGCCATTCTCGCGCCCTATCTCGCGACCGTCGATCCGACGGCGCTCGCGCCCTCCAAGCGCACGCGCGAGCCGTCCTCGGTCTATTGGTTCGGGTCGGATATGCTGGGGCGCGACATCTATTCGCGGGTGCTCTACGGCACGAGGGTGTCGCTCATCGTCGGCTTCTCGGTGGCGTTCCTCGCTTCGGTCGCCGGATTGGCGATCGGCCTCGTCTCGGGCTTCCTGCGCTGGGCCGACGGCTTCATCATGCGGATCATGGATGGGCTGATGTCGATCCCGCCCATCCTGCTCGCCATCGCGCTCATGGCGCTGACGCGGGGCAGCGTCGGCAACGTCATCGCGGCCATCACCGTCGCCGAGGTCCCGCGCGTCTCGCGCCTGGTGCGCGGCGTCGTCCTGTCGCTGCGCGAGCAGCCTTTCATCGATGGGGCGGTTGCTGCCGGCACGCGCACGCCGATGATCATATTGCGGCACGTCCTGCCGAATACGCTCGCCCCGCTCACCGTGCAGGCGACCTATATTTGCGCCTCGGCCATGATCACCGAGGCGATCTTGTCCTTCCTGGGCGTCGGCACGCCGCCCACCATCCCGTCCTGGGGAAACATCATGGCGGAGGGCAGGGCGCTCTGGCAGGTCAAGTTCTACATCGTGCTGTTTCCGGCGATCTTCCTGTCGACGACGGTGCTCGCCATCAACCTCCTCGGCGACGGCTTGCGCGACGCGCTCGATCCGCGCATGGCGAAGAAGATCTGACAAGGCGATGGCGCTCCTCGAGGTCGAGAATCTGCAGACGCATTTCCGCACGCCAGACGGGGTCAATCGGGCCGTGGACGGGGTGTCCTTCCATGTCGATGACGGGGAGACGCTGGCGGTCGTCGGCGAATCGGGTTGCGGCAAGTCCGTTACCGCAAGCTCGATCCTGCGCCTCGTCCCGGAGCCTCCGGGCAAGATCGCGGGGTCGATCAGGTTCCAGGGGCGCGAGCTTCTCACCCTGCCCGAGAGGGCCATGCGCGCCATCCGGGGCAAGGAGATCGGCATGATCTTCCAGGAGCCGATGACCAGCCTCAACCCCGTGCTGACCGTGGCGCGCCAGCTCGGGGAGACGCTGCGCCTGCATGAGGGGCTCAGCCGCAAGGCCGCGGAGGTGCGCGCCCTCGAGATGCTCGAGCTCGTCGGCATCCCCGAGCCTCGCCAACGCCTGCGCAACTATCCTCACCAGCTGTCGGGCGGCATGCGGCAGCGTGTGATGATCGCCATCGCGCTCGCCTGCAATCCGAAGCTTCTGATCGCGGACGAGCCGACCACGGCGCTCGACGTGACCATCCAGGCGCAGATCCTCGATCTGATGGCGGATTTGAAACGCCGCACCGGGGCCGCGATCATGCTCATCACCCATGACCTCGGCGTGGTCGCCGAGGTCGCCCAGCGCGTCATGGTCATGTATGCCGGCCGCAAGGTGGAGGAGGCGCCGGTCGTCGAGCTGTTCAGGACGCCGCGCCATCCCTATACGCAAGGCCTGATCGGAGCCGTGCCGAAGCTCGGCTCATCGCTCGAAGGCGTGGAGACGCGGCTCGCCGAGATCCCCGGCCTCGTGCCGAGCCTGAAGCAGCGCATCGAAGGCTGCGTCTTCGCCGGGCGTTGCGCCAAGGTCACGGATCTGTGCCGCAAGGTGACGCCGGCGCTCGAAACCAAGGCGCCCGGGCATATTGCCGCCTGCCATTATGCGCCGAAACAGGCGCTCGCCGCATGAGCGGCCCGCTTCTTCTCGTCGAGGGCCTGAAGAAGCACTTCGCCGTGCATGGCCGCAAAAGCCTCGGCGGGGGCGGCTTTATCCGCGCGGTGGACGCGTCTCCTTTCAGATCGAGCGCGGCGAGACCTTGTCGCTCGTGGGCGAATCGGGCTGCGGCAAGTCGACCGTGGGTCGGGCCGTGCTACGCCTCGACGACATCACCGCCGGGCAGGTGATCCTCGATGGCAAGCGCATCGACGATCTCACCCTTTCGGCCTTCCGGCCGCTGCGGCGGCGCATGCAGGTCGTGTTCCAGGACCCGTTCTCGAGCCTCAATCCGCGCATGCGCATCAAGGAGACCTTGGCCGAGCCGATGCGCAATTTCGGGCTCGCCCATTCCATGGCCGAGGTCGAGAGGCGGGTCGCGGCGCTCCTCGACACGGTCAAGTTGCCACGCGAGGCGGCGAGGCGCTTCCCGCATGAATTCTCGGGCGGGCAGCGGCAGCGCATCGGCATCGCGCGGGCGCTCGCCGCTGAGCCCGACCTCATCATCTGCGACGAGGCGGTCTCCGCGCTCGATGTCTCGGTCAAGGCGCAGATCGTCAATCTGCTGCAGGACTTGCAAAAACAGCTCGGCCTCGCGCTCCTCTTCATCAGCCATGACCTCGCCATCGTCGAGCATATGACGCACCGCGTCGCGGTCATGTATCTCGGCAAGATCGTCGAGACGGCGAGGAAGCGCCAGATCTTCGCCTCGCCCAAGCACCCCTATACGCTCGCCCTCCTCTCGGCGGTCCCGGTGCCCATGCCCGGCGCCGCGCGCACACGCATCATCCTGAAAGGCGATGTGCCAAGCCCCATCAACCCGCCCGCGGGTTGCCGCTTCCATACCCGATGCCCTTATGCGTTCGACCGCTGCCGCGCCGAGGAACCGCTCTTGCGCGTCTTGGGCGAGGGGCAGATGGCGGCCTGCCATCTTCACGATCTGCCGGCTGGCCAGAACCCCCTGCCGTGAAGGCCGGTGTTAGGGACGGCAGCCTTTCCGCCCAAGCCGGGCCCTGCTTCGGCTTAGTGCCTGTTCACATTTGGGCACCGAAAACTCACGTTTTTCAGCGATTGCGACGCTGATGGCTTCAGTTTCGGGATAGGCGTGCCGGGCAGGCCTGGACAATGCGAGTCGCAACCTCAACACTTTGAAATATATTTGCTTTTCATGGAAAAACCGCTCGCGCCGCAGCGATCGGCAGGCCTCGAAAATGTTGAGGAATGTTGATTCTGGGCATTGCATGCTCGGATTTCGGTAGCCGGCTATTAATTTGCCGGGATGCTGCACACAGCTTCGCCGCAAGCGCTTTGTCGCAAGCGCTTCCCCGCAAGCGCCTTGGCGCGCGCCGCGCAGATCGGGGCCGACTGGCGAATTGAGGCCGCGCCAGATCGCTGCGGCGCGACCAGCGCAGGCTCGCAACGCCGCAGCCTACAGATTCACTTGTCAAAAAACCGTGCCCCGGCCATGGGCTGAGGCACGCCATCTTGAGGGTGCAGGATAATCGAAGCGCGAAGAGAACACAACGGGAACGAGAAGGTGTCGCCACTTATTCATGGCACCGCGAGGTGATCGAGCGACAGGGGCGACGAAGCTTTCAGGGTCTGGATTGCGATATTGCTGCGCACTTCCTTGACGAGGGGAAGCTCGAGCAGCTTGCCGACGAGAAATCTCTCATAGCGCTCAAGATCGGCGACTACGACTTCAAGCAAGTAGTCGACCTCGCCCGAGACCATGTGGCAGGCGACGACCTCCGGCATGGCGATGACGGCCTGCTCGAAATGGGACGCCTTGTCATCGGCGTGAGCATCGATCTTGACGCCGACGAAGACGGTGAGCCCGAGCCCTATGCGCTTGCGCTGCAAGATGGCCCGGTAGCCGCCGATATAGCCCTCCCGCTCGAGCCGCTTGACGCGGCGCAGGCAGGGCGAGGGCGAAAGGCCGATGCGCTCCGCCAATTCGACATTGGATAGCCGGCCATCCGCCTGCAGAGCCGCGATGATCCGGCGATCGAATGCATCCAGCTCGATTCTTGGCATGATCGCTCACATTGGGCGCCCGGCGAGGCAGGAGATTGCGAAACCTGGCACAAACTTCACCCGTTTCGCAAGGACATGCCCCGCCCATCCGTGCGAGACTTGATCGGCCGGGAAGCCGGCGTGGATCGGCCGTGCAGAGCCCGCGAGGAGGCCGCGCGCCGGCTCGCGCGCCGAAATGCGAGGAGGATCGAGATGACCACGACGATAGCGGCGACCGACGAGGCCGCGAGCTTTGCGACCTACGAGGCGATCTCGGCGACCTTGCAGCACTATATCGACGGCGCCCATCGGGGAGACGGCAGCCTGATGCGGCGCGCCTTCCTCGAAAGCGCGCATATCCGGGGCAGCTATGGCGGAAAGCCCGTCGAGTGGACGCTCGAGGCCTTCTGCGCGCTGATCGACAAAGGCGGTGGGGCGCCCGATCTGAAGGCGCGAGTCGTTGCCATCGACTTGGCCGGGTCGGCCGCAATGGCCCGTCTCGAAGCCGAGAATTGGCGCGGCACGCGCTACACGGATTTCTTCGTCCTGGTCCTGCGCGACAATGCCTGGAAGATCGCAAGCAAGGTCTTCTTCGCGCACGCCAAGGCATGAACGCGCCAATCGCCTTCGTCGGTGAGATCGAATGTTTGGTTTGGACGACGAACTGGACAGAGCGCATTAGCGAAGGCAACAAAAGATAGAATACGGTCTAAGTCCCGACCCGCGTGAGGCGAGCCGAGACCCCGACCGAAGCGTTCCAAAAACGCTGTCGCGATAAGGCGGCTGGGTCACTGCGTCTTGCTTCGCCGTGCTGGCCAACTGGCCAAATCATGCTCCAGTCGGAGAATTGTCCGAATCCCGACAGGCTTCTGTCAGGCTTCTGTCAGCCGCGCTTCTCTAGATTGAATTCTTGTTCGGCGAGTGATTTTGCCCTCCTGCGCCGCCCTCGCGGGCGGCGCAGGCCCTCGTTGGGCAATGTTTCAGGTCCGGTCAGCAAGAGAAGGAACCTCATGTCGAATTGCCGTGCGCCGACCTCGAGGAGAAAAGCGCTCTCGAACGTGAAAGCTGCGATTGGCGTTGCTGCCTTGCTCGCGATCGCTCTTGGAGTTGCGGCTCCAGCGCTCGCAGCGTCGTTGAAGAGTCTCATGAGTGAGATGCGCGACACGACGAAGCAGACCAAGCGTCTTCTCGCTGGTAGCTTCGATTTGGCTGGGGCCCAGGCGATCCTGGGCGACTATGCCAGGCAAGCGGGCGCGAGCGAGGCTCTCTACGCGGGCAGGAGCGACGCGAAGGCCGGTGATCTGCGCGCGCGCTTTGTTCACATGGGGAAGGTCGCGGAGACCGCGCGCGGGTCGGTGAAGGACAAGGCGAGCTTCCGCCAGGCGCTCGTAGCGGTGGCCGAGGACTGCAGGTCCTGCCACGCCGACTACAAATAAGGGCGCCTTGGCTCGGAAAAAGCGATGGGAGGGGAGAGGCACGAAAGGCGAGCCGATCGCCCAAACTCGATAATTTGGAGATGATATGAGCATTCCAAGAGTCCAGACATTCTCTTCTCTGCTGACAGCCCGCAGCGCGAGCCCTCGAGCGGTCGTGCATGCGTGGGACCTTCCGACGCGCCTGTTCAAGTGGGCACTCGTCGTGATGATCGTCATCGCATGGGTTTCCACCCGCTTCAGCGACCCTGATATGAAGGTACACAAGCTCGCCGGTTACGGGATCCTCGTTCTCGTGCTCTATCGCCTGTTCTGGGGCGCGGTCGGCGGGAGCACGGCACGCTTTTCGTCGTTCGTGCGCTCTCCTTCCCGGGCGATCGCCTATTTGCGGGAGGCCCGCAAGGGCACGACCAAGCCCTATCTCGGCCATAACCCGGCCGGCGGGCTGATGATTCTGGCCCTTCTGTTTGCCTGCTTCATCCAGGCCGTGCTGGGTCTTTTCGCGACCGACGGGGTCACCGCATCAGGTCCTCTGGCCGATATTGTCGGCGACACAATTTCGACCTTTGCCTCGCGCCTTCATGGAGCTTGGTTCTACCTGATCCTGGCATTGGCGATCGTTCACATCGCAGCCAACCTCTACTACCAATTCATAAAGGGTGAGGATCTGATCGGGCCCATGATCACCGGCAGGAAAAAGGCGGCCGCCTACCAGGATGCTCTTGCGGCGGAGCCGGGGTCATTGGCTGTGGCGGCCCTTTGCCTTTTGCTTGCGTCGGCGATCGTCTATTTTGGAGTCACCGCATGGGGCGGTAGTCTTCTGGGCGAACTATGACTCTTGCCGGTGCATCAGACGACAATCCTTGAAAATGAGCCGGTAGTTCGAGATTGTACCCAAGATCGCCCTCAGGACCGAAGAGCAGGGCGAAATTCAACGGAAGGTCGCCTTGGGTGCGCCTGATCTCGATGCTTTTCGTGGCGGTCAGCGCGATCGCGCCTCTTGCGGTCGTCGCGCAACAGCCCCCCAGTGTCGAACACGATGAAAATGGCGAGCGTGAACGCGGGGTCGATCTCGAAGAGGTGAATCGCCTCGCAGCCCTCGGGTTGATCCGGCCATTGTCCGAAGTGCTTGCAGTGGCGCAGAAGCTCTTCCCGGGCGAGTTGATCGATGTCAACCTCATGCTTCGGCACGGTCGCTACATCTACGAGGTCGAGATCTTGCGCGGGCGGCGGCGCGAAGAGATCTATGTCGATGCCGTGACGCTCGAATTGCGCGGTGGGGAATAGGCCTTGCGCATCCTGCTCGTCGAAGACGAAAAGCGAATCGCTGCCGGCCTGATGCGGGGTCTGGCGCAGGCCGGCTACGTGGTCGATGTCGCGCACGACGGGGAGGACGGCTGGTTTCGTGGCGACAGCGAGCCTTATGACGCAATCATTCTGGATCTCGGTCTGCCGACTATCGACGGCGTCACCATCCTCAAGCGCTGGCGTGAAGCTGGCCGCACCTTGCCGGTCATCATCCTCACGGCCCGCGATGGCTGGCGCAGCAAGGTGGACGGCATCGACGCAGGCGCCGACGATTATCTGACGAAGCCCTTCCGCATCGAGGAGTTGCTGGCGCGGCTTCGAGCCGTCTTGCGCCGCCGCGTCGGACAGGCGACCTCCGTACTCACGGCCGGGCGCCTGGAGATCGACACCGTCGGTCGGGTGGTGAAGCTCGATGGCGCAGCCTTGACGGTCACGGCGCTGGAATACCGCCTCCTCACTTATCTGGCGCACCGTCGCGGCCATGTGTTGTCTCAAAGCGAGCTTTCCGAGCACATCTACGAACAAGACATCGAGCGCGACAGCAACGCCGTCGAGGCGCTGGTGGGACGCTTGCGGCGCAAGCTGGGCGAAGGCGTCATCCTGACGCGTCGCGGCCACGGCTATGTCCTTGGCGGCGATGCAGCGTGACGCGCTCGTCGCTGCAACTGCGCCTCTTTGCCACCGCCGCCTTGGCGGTAGTGGCTTCCCTATCTCTCGCAGGAATTGGCATCTCGGCCATGTTCGAGCGTCAGGCGCAACAGCTCGTGGCCGCCGATCTGACCCATACGCTTCATCTTCTGCTGGCCCAGGTGAATTTCGGTCCGGGCGCATCGCTGGTCGTCCCGAATCCACCAAGCGACGCCCGATTTGCGATGGTCTATAGCGGTCTCTACTGGCAAATTTCCGATCGCAACGGCGTTCGGCTGCGCTCGCGCTCGCTCTGGGACGGGTCACTGCAACTAACATTCGGCGAGCCCGATCACACGAGCGAACACGTGTTCATCGGACAAGGCCCCCGAGCGAACCCCGTGCTCATCGCCGAGCGTTGGGTTGACATTAGCTCACCGCAAGGGCCGGTCCCTCTTCAGATCGCGGTCGCCTCCGATACGGGCGCCATAACGCGAGCGCGGCGCTCCTTCGACGGGGTGCTCGCTTCGTCGCTCGGGTTGCTGGCGCTCGGGCTCGTCACGGCCGCCTGGGCCTTCGTGCGCAGCGGCCTCAAACCCTTCGATCGCTTGCGCGTGGATCTTGCTGCCATCCATGAAGGTCGGGTCGCACGCCTGTCCGGCCAATATCCGGACGAGGTTCAGCCCCTCGTCGGTGATCTGAATGAGCTGTTGCGCCGCCAGGAGGAGATTGCCGCAAGGGCTCGCGCGCGGGCAGCCGATCTGGCGCACGGCTTGAAGACGCCGCTCGCCGTGCTGGATGCGTTGGCGGCCGAGGCGCGCGACGCCGGCCAGCCACAATTGGCCGACGAGATCGTCGCCGAGCTATCGGCGATGAAAGGGCATGTCGAGCGCGAGCTCGCCAGAGCACGCAGCGGCCAGGCACCATCGCTGGTTCGTCAGCAGACGCCGGCACGTCCGATCATCGAGCGGCTCGCCACCGCGCTCGGCAAGATCGCTGGCCGCGACGAGCTCCGCTTCGAGATCGGCTGCGCGCCCGAGGTGATGTTCGTCGGCAGCGAAAACGACCTCCTCGACATGCTCGGCAACATCCTCGACAACGCGCGCAAATGGGCGACGAGCCTGGTGCGCGTCACGGCCGAGCAGGGCAGAATTGGCCTTGTCATACAGGTGGAAGACGATGGCCCGGGCCTTTCCGCCGAGTTTCGCAGCGAAGATATTGTCAGGGCCCTGCGCCTTGACGAAACCCATGCCGGCATCGGCTTCGGCCTTGCCATCAGCAAGGAGATTGCCGAGGCCAATCGAGGCACGCTCCAGCTGGCCCCCTCCGATCTCGGCGGCCTCAAGGTCACGCTGGCTTTCCGGGCTTGATCGTGACCTTTGGGATTTCGGCGACATTCCCGGCGGGTGCGCCGCGGTTCAAGCGCCGCCTTCGAGGTAGATGAGCGTTCTCGCATTTGCGGCGGCTAGCGCGAAGACGCGGACAGGGCGCTGGCATCCCCCCTTATGCCGGCGCCTGGCCGCTGCCATAAGACGACGCGAAGGCGGGGCCGGCATGCTGGAGCTGCGCCTCGCCTGATTCGACATGCTCCCACCACGGGCGAGCCGCGGCGTCGGTGAGCGCGTTGAGATTGCGCATATAGGCGCGCGCATCGCCCTTCAGCGCACTGCGGATCGCATCCCAATTGGGGAAATGCCCGAAGGCCTCGAGCCAGATGGCGCGCCCCGCGAGATAGCCCGAAGCCCCCGCCGCATAGGCATGCTCGAGGACCCGATGGAATTCCTTCATGCCGGCACCCGCAGACAGCATCACCCAAGGCTTCTCCGCGACCGCGCCCAATTCGTCGAAGCGACGCTGCACCGCCGCGGAGCCGTCGCAATCCTTGGCCGCGACGGGGCTCTCGAGCTTGAAGAGATCGATGCCATAGGCGGGGTTGGCGAATTCCCTCACGCTCTCCAGGATATGGTCGGCGCGCTTGCCCGGCATTTCGATATAGTCGCCCGTCTGCCCGGCTTCGCCCTGCAGCGAATAGACGAGGAGCTCGAAGACATAAGGGATGTCGTGGGTGGCGCAGATCTCACCGATGCGCTTGGCGAAATCCTTTTGATGCGTCAGCACGCTTGTCGCTGCGTCCGGACGATACCAGACGAGCACCTTGACCGCGTCCGCGCCCATGCGTCGGATCTTGGCCACGGACCAGTCCGCGATCTCGGCGGAGAGTCGTCCTTCGGGCGTCTCCTCGAACTGCGAATCCTCGAGCGTGACGATCAGTCCCTTGCGCGGATCGAGCAGGGTCGCCGCCTTCGGATAGGCGAAGTTCGGATCGAGCAGCAGAGCGCTCGACATATCCTGCAGCTCCTCGACCAGCATCGCCTTGAATGTCGCCACATCCTCCCAAGGGGCGGTCGCCGTGCCGCGCTTCTCACGGATCGGGTTGATGATGGGCGGGCGCTGGTCGACGGCCGTCATCTTGAAGCGTCCATTTGCGTCGGCGAGGCGCCGCATCCCCCATAGCTTGCCCGCCGATATGCCAGCCATCGCTCGTCTCCTGTTGGCTTGTTGCCGCCGATGGCTGCGCGCTTTACGCCGCGCGACGCATCAGCTCCTCGACCTCGCCTCGGTAGGGGATGCCGTTGCGCCCGCCGAAGCGGGTGCATTTGAGGGCTGCGGCGGCGCTCGCAAATCGAAATGCCGCCAAATCCGGAAGGTCCTCGGCCAAGGCCAGTGTCAGCGCGCCATGGAAGGTGTCGCCGGCCGCTAGCGTATCGACCACATCGATCGGGCAGGCCGGGCAATGGAGGATATCCCCCTCGTTCGTAAACCAGGTCCCGTCCGCCCCATCGGTCACGGCGAGGCAGTAAGCATGCTTCCAGCGTAACGCGGTAAGGCCCCTCTTAAGGTCGCCGCAGCCGGTTTCCTCGCTCAGAGCCTGCGCCGAATAGACGATATGCGTCGCATGCTCGACCAAGGTCGGATCCAAGATTGCGCGGTCGGCGTCGAGGACCGCCGGCAGGCCCAACCGTCT
>JBIOEK010000059.1:0-11915 GCA_044445925.1 Hyphomicrobiales bacterium | reverse complement strand
GCCAGGCGATGGCGGCGCGCATCCGCCCGCTGGACGAGGAGATCGTCATGGCAGGTTTTGCGCGAACCGGGCTGTTCCGGGAGGTCTTCCATGTGTCGCCCGATGAGAACCCCTACGAGCTCGAGATCAAGATCATCGACGACCTGAAGGCGGATGAGGTCGTCGTTTTCGGCTGCGGCGGATCCAACCGGATCGCCCCTTGGGGCGAGCTGCTGACGACGGCCGCCGGCGCGCGCGGCGCGGTCGGCGCCGTGACCGACGGCTTCGTGCGTGACGTCCGCAGCATTCGCCGGGCGAAATTCCCCGTTTTCCATGGCGGCATCGCGCCGCTCGACTCCAAGGGGCGCGGCAAGGTCGCCGAAATCGACGTGCCGATCGCGTGTGCCGGCGTCCAGCTCGAGAGCGGGGACCTGATCTTCGGCGATGTCGACGGCGTAGTGGTCGTGCCGCGCAAGGTCGAGGAGGAAGTGCTGGCGCGGGCCTTCGAGAAAGTGTCGAGCGAGAACGCCACGCGCGACGAGCTCCTGCGCGGGGCGAAGCTCAAGGAGGTCTATGATCGCTACGGCGTGCTCTGAAGGCTGCCCGCCTGCTCTTCCGCAAGGACGCGCACGGGCGTGCGGTGCCAGCCTTCCTCATGCCTTCGCCAATAGGCATCCTTGAGCTTCATCGAGAGGGGGCCCGGCCGGTCGTTGCCCAGGATGCGGCGCCCGACGCGCGCGACCGGCATGACCCCACCTGCCGTGGTCGCCAGGAACACTTCATCGGCATCTTCGAGGAGCGCCCGCGGCAGCGGCGCCACGGCGGCCTCGATCTCCAGCGACAAGCAAAGCTCGAGCACCGAGGCCCGCGTTATGCCGTGCAGGCTGCCTCGGTCCGGCGTGAGCACGCGGCCGTCCTTGACGATGAAGACATTGAAGCCCGGCCCCTCCGTCACGAACCCTTCGGCGTCGCATAATATGGCCGTGTCGAAACCGTGGTCATGGGCCTCCAGCAGGCCGGTGGTCAGATCGCCCCATTGGTAATTCTTCACCTTCGGATCGAAGCAAGCGTCCGGGACGCGCGGCACGCCGGCGATCCACAGATGGGCGCCGCGCGCTTGCACCTCGGGCGGGATCACGTCGATCCAGGGAAGCGCGTAGGCGATGAAATGGTTGTCGCAATCGGCCGGGCGGCGCGAGCCTGCGATCCGCGGCCGGCCGCGCAGCGCCACCATCGCCACATAGGAATCCCGCAACCCCGTCAGCGCCACGCAGCGGTGCAGGATCTCTTCGATCTGCACCCTGCTCTCCTTGGGCGCCAGGCGGCGCGCCTGCATCGAGCGATGGAAGCGATCGAGATGGTCGTCCAGCCGGAAGAAGCCTGCATGAAACACATGAACGACGTCATAGACGGCATCCGAGCGGGTGAACCCCCAATCCGTCACCGGGATGGCAGCCTCATGGATGGGCACGAATCGCCCGCCCACATAAGCCGCGCCGTCGGCGAAATTGCTGCTCTGCATGGCTGATCTCCAGGCGCCAGGCCGCTTGGCGCCATCGGGACATTAGCCGCTTTGCGGCGAGGTGAGAACGCCAAGCCTGCCCAAGCCATAGGGGTCACAGTTCCGCCGGGAAGCCGGGCGCGCGCAGCTCGGTCCCCAGCGCATCCTCGAGCAGCTTGACGGCCTGTGTCGACCATGCGGTTCCGCCATATTTCGAGCGTGCCCGGATAAAGGTCTGCTGCGCCACCGAGGCCAGATCCAGCGGAACGCCGAACTTTCTTCCGAAGCCCAGCGCGAAGGCGAGATCCTTGCAGGCGAGGTCCATCGTAAAATTGATATTATAGCTGCCGTTGAGGACGAGCTGGCTTTCCGTCTCGTGCACGAAGCTCGTTCCGGAGCTCGCCTTGATCACATGGAAAGCCTGCGCCAGATCGATGCCCCCCTTCTTGGCAAGCATCAAGGCCTCGCCCGCTGCCAGAAGGTGGATGAATGCCAGCATGTTGGTGATGACCTTCATCACCGCCGCCTTGCCCAGGGCACCGACGTGGAAGATCTCGCCGCCCATCGCCTCGAACGCCGGACGGTGTCGAGCAAACAGCGCGGCGTCGCCGCCGACAATGATGGTGATGTCGCCGGCCGCCGCCCGGTGAACGCCTCCGGTGACCGGCGCTTCGAGCATCTCGATTCCCTTGGCGGACGCCAAGGCAGCCATTTTCTCGACTTCGGCCGTATCGTTCGTGCTCATCTCGATAAAGGTTCCGCCCGGCTTGAGGCCGGATAGGATGCCACGTTCCCCGGCAAGCACTTTCACAGAGACGCTGGGAGACGGCAGGCAGGTAATGACCGCGTCGACCTCCTCCGCAACAGCCTGGGCGTCCGGTGCCCAATGCGCGCCGTCTTGGAGGAGGTCTGCGGCCGCCGCTGGATTGATGTCGGTCAAGGTGACCTCAAAGCCCCCGCGCACCAAGCTGCCGGCGAGGTTTCTCCCGAGATTTCCAAGGCCGATGAATCCGTATCTCGTGCCAATTCCCTCAGCCCGCATCCCTTCCTCGTGTGACGGCGGCTGTTTCGTCATTCGGGATGGCCGACGGGGCGATAGGCCGGCACGAGGTGCAAATCCTTGCCCTCATAGGGATGGGCAAGCGCGGTCGCCTCGTTCAGCTCGACGCCAAGCCCCGGCTCCGTCGGCGGAATGACATATCCGGCTTCCCAAGAGATCGGCTTCACCAGCAACTTGGCATGGAATCCACCCCAGGTCTCGATGCTCTCGAGAATCAGGAAATTCGGGCTGCACGCCGCGAGCTGGATATTCGCCGCTCCCTCGATCGGCCCGCAATAGAGGTGAGGGGCGATTTGGGCGTAATGGGCTTCCGCCATTCCGGCGATTTTCTTCGCTTCGAGCAAGCCTCCGACCCGCCCCAGCGCCATTTGCAGGATCGAGGCCGCGTGCAATTGCAGCACGCGCGCGAACTCATATTTGGTTGTCAGCCTCTCGCCCGTGGCGATTGGAATTGTGGTCTGGCGCGCCACCAGCGCCATCTCTTCCGGCATTTCCGGCGGCACGGGCTCCTCGAACCATAGCGGGTCATAGGGCTCGAGCCGCCGCGCCAGCCGGATGGCGCCGGATGTGGTGAACTGCCCATGCGTGCCAAACAGCAGGTCGCAGCGCGTCCCTACGGCGCTTCTGATCCGTCGGCAGAATGCCTCCGAGAGCTCGAGCCTTTCGAGCGAGGGCTGGCGCGGATCAAAGGTCGAATAGACTCCCGCCGGATCGAACTTTACGGCAGTAAAGCCCATCGCCAGATATTCGAGAGCCCTTTGCGCCGCGACGTCGGGATCGCGATACACCGCCGGGTCGGAATAGGCATGGCCTTCGTCTGGGCGCGGATAAAGGTAGGTATAGCTGCGCAGTCGCTCATGCACCTTGCCGCCAAGCAACGCGTAGACCGGCTTTCCCAGAGCCTTTCCGACGATATCCCACAAGGCCATTTCGATTCCCGAAAGCACGCTCAGCAGCGAGATATCGGGCCGCTGCGAATAGCCTCGTCCGTAAACGTTGCGCGATAGCGTCTCGATCCGGAACGGGTCGGCTCCGAGCACGTGGTGCTCGAAGACATCGCGGATCATCGTTTCGAGGGTCTTCGGCCCGAAGCTCGCCGTGTAGACTTCGCCTACTCCCTCGATGCCGTCGCTTGTCTTGAGCTTGAGGAAGACGAAATAGCGCCCGCCGTGAAAGGGTGGCGGATTGCCGACGACGAAGGTCTTGAGTTCAGCAATTTTCATGTGCCGCTCTTTCAAAGAGCATGGAATTCGGACAGCGCCCGGGACATTGCTTGAAGGTCACGGCCGATCCGCCATCGAGGGCTCGGATCGCCCGCATGGTCGGCTGCTGCGAGGATTGAGCGAGCGGCCACCGGCCCTCGATCAGTGCACCACCAGCACCGGGCAGGGCGCCAGGCCCACCACCTTCTGGGCGACGCTGCCGAGCAAGAGGCCGGCAAGCCGGCCATGGCCGCGGCTGCCCATGACGATCAGGTCCGCCTGGCTGTCCTTGGCATTGGCGAGAATCTGCTCTGCCGCATCGCCGATGACGACATCGACCGAAACATCCCGGGCCCCCTTCGCAAGCGCCCGGTCGCGCACCGCGGACAATTCGTTGCGCACGCCCTCGATCTCGAGCGCGATGGGCGGATCCTTGATGTGCTCGATCCGGACATAGGCCTCGACCCCCGGATCGGGTCGCCCGACATCGCGAATGGCCGTCACCAGCAGCAAGCTCGCGCCGTATTTCCCGGCCACATCGGCGGCAAGGTCGACGGCACGCAATGACGGCTCCGACCGGTCGACCGCGACCAAAATGCGCTTCATCCTGTCCTCCTCCGGTCTCAGCGATCGGGCGGGAAGAAGCACGCCCGCAAGACGGCGCGCGACTCTGCTTCCTCCACCGACCCCCATTCGCGTCGCTTATCTGTGGGCCAACGTTCAGGGCACCTTTTTCTCGTTATCGGCCCGCGAGTCTTGATCAGGATCAATAGCTCCTCGATTCTCCGGCGTGGATGACCAGCTACTCCGTGCCCGATCTCTTATCCTCCGCTGGGCGCTCGGCGCGGACCCAAAGCATGGCCACTACGCCCAGCGCGCCGAGCCCGAGTAGCGCCGATATGATGACCGCGTTCAGCGGTCCGAAACGCTCGGTTAAGGCGCCGATCAGGATCTGGCCCAATGGGCCGATGCCCATGCTCACGGTGATCAGGCCCAGCTGACGCGACCGCATAGCGGCCGGCATGCGCGTGAGGATCAAGATGGTCTGCATATTGCTGAAGAGAGCGAGGCCTAGCGCCCCGAGCACCAAGGCTCCGCAGGCAAGCGCGAAGCTCGGCATCAATGGCATCGCGGCGAGCGAAGCGAGGAACATCGCAGATCCGCCGAGCATCATGGCGCGGGGGCTCGATTTCGGCGTGACGCTCGCCAGCACCATGCCACCCAAGAGCGATCCGAGCGGCTCGGCTCCCGCCAGCGCTCCGGTGAGGGCGTCCGAGACGGCGAATACCTGGCGGGCAATCGGCGCGACCAGCGCCACATAAGAGAATGCGAAGAGATTCATGGTCATCGTCACGCCCAGCACCGCCAGCACGGTCGGTTGCGTGCGGGCAAAGGCGAAGCCTTCCGCGAGCTCACGGGGAACACGCGACAATACCAGCTTGCGGGTGTCCTGCTCGTGTCGCACATCTTTTGCCAGCAATGCCGCCAATAGATACGAGGTCGCCGAGATCCCGAAGGCGCCGATGAGGCCGAACCGGGCATAGGAAAGGCTGCCCAATAGCGGCCCGATCATCCGCGTGAATGCCCCGGTCAGGCTATCGAGCGCGACGGCTCTCGAAATGCGCGAGGTGCCGGCGCATTCCCCGACCATGCGCCGCCGCGTCGCCATCTCGGTGGCCCAGCCGGTGCCGCTGACGAAGCCGGCGCAGGCGATATGCCAAGGCTGCACAAGGCTCGCGAGCTGCAAGAGGCAGATGCTCAGCGAGGCCGCAAAGGCCAGGAGCATGCTGGCGATCAGGATGCGCTTGCGGTTGACCGCCTCGGACAGCACGCCGACGAAGGCGCCGAAGCACAAGAGAGGCAAAGCGCGCGCGGCCGAGACGAAGGCCACCTCCATGCCTGATCCGGTGACCTCGAATGTGAACAGCGCGGCGGCCAGCATCTCGACCCAGCGCATCGCATTGGCGATGCCGCCCAGGATCCAAAGCCTCACGAAATCCGGCGAACGAAAGAGACTGCCTAAACCGGCTCGCGATGTCGTCGATCTTGGCCCCGCTTCCATCCCATTGCCGAGAGTGCACGCTGCTCATGCCGTCTGCCTACCGCGCACAGCGCATAGGTGACCGGCATTTCTGTTGGTGCGGCCCTTCCAGGAACCGAGCAAAGGGCTCTTCCCTGGCGCTCGAATGTGATAATCGGGCCTCATGACAATCGCGCCCCTATCCAGCCTGACCATCTGCGGCCTCGACGAGCTCGACGATCACAGTCGACGTTGCGTCACGCATGTGCTCTCGATCCTCGATCCGGCCTGGCCGGAGCCAGAGGCTTTCTTCGCTTATGATCCACACCACCGCACGACCTTGCATTTCCATGACGCGGTCGAGCCCTCGCCGGATACCCAGCTGCCGCGGCTCGAGCATGTCGAGGAGATCCTCGCCTTCGGCCGCGCCTTGCAGCGCGATCGCCTCGAGCGGCCCGATGCGCATCTCCTCATCCATTGCCATGCCGGAATATCGCGATCGACCGCCGCGATGACGGGCATGCTGGCGCAAGCTCACCCCGAGGAGACCGACGAGCGCATCTTCGAGCACCTCGTCGCCATCCGGCCGCAAGCCTGGCCGAATTCGCTGATGATCGCCTTTGCCGATGATCTCTTGGGGCGCGGCGGCAGGCTGACGGCTGCGTTGCGACGCCATTATGGACGCCGCCTCGCCGCCCGTCCGGAGCTCGCCACGACGATGCGTGCACTCAATCGCGCGCGCGAGGTCGAGATGGCGGTGCAACCCGGCTGAGCGCGAGTGGTTCCCAGAGGAGCGCAAGCGTGGATCGACGGATTTTTCTCCAGGGGGTAGCTGCCAGCGCGGCCGTGCCGGCGGGCTTGCGTCCCGCATCCATTTCGGCCGCGGGCCTTACGGAGCCAGTCTCGCGTGTTCGCCCAAGCGACCCGAAATGGCCCTCGCCTGCAAGCTGGGAAGAACTGCGGCGCCAGACCGGAGGCAGGCTCGTAAAGCTCCAATCGGCCTTGGAAGTCTGCAGGGATGGCTCGAGCGAAGCCGCGCCGGCGCGTCGTCGTTGGGACCTCGAATTCCTCAAAAGCATTGCTCCCCAAGCCGTCATGACGGACGACCGGCCCGGAGCACCACCCGACAACATCTTCTGGACAGCCAATCTCAGCGAAGCGGGCCATTTTCTTTACGGCTTCGAATCGATCTGGCTGCCTGCCACGCTGCTGCAGCCGGACCGGCAAGGCGCGCTCGCCGACCAGCTGACGGCCGCCGGGCACAAATGGTCGGTCGAGCTCCATCTTCAAATGTGGCGGAGAGCAATTTTTTCGAGCCTCACTGGCAGGCATCTTATTGGGGCGCGAATTACCCGAGGCTCCTCTCGATCAAACGAAAATATGATCCGGACGGCATATTCTTCGCCCCGGCACGGCGTCGGTACGGAAGGATGGAGCGAGGACGGCTTCACCAAGCCTGCCGCGCCTTAGTTCGGGCCGTCGCCGGGAAAGCAAGACCCGCCATGGCACGATTAGGGAAATGCGAGCGTCCGACCGAGCGGCCTGGGTGGAGATGCGAAACGCCCTATGGCCCAACGAGCCTCTGGAAGCTCTCGCGGACGGGATCGACCGAGTGCTTGCCGGCGATGGCGTCTGGGGCTTCATGGCCGAGACGATCGAGGGGACGCCCGCCGGCTTCGCGGAGATCGCGATCCGTGAATACGCCAATGGCTGCGAGAGCCAGCCGGTTCCCTTTCTCGAAGGCATCTATGTCGAGGCAAAATTCAGGCGGCAAGGAATCGGTGCCGGCTTGATCGCGCGCATCGAGGCGTTCCTGGCGCAGCGAGGCTTTCGCGAATTGGGCTCGGATACGCAAATCGACAATCGTTCCTCGCAAGCCGCCCATCTCGGCTGGGGCTTCAGCGAGACGGAAAGGGTCGTCTATTTTCGAAAAAGCTTCCTCGCCTCGAGCCGCTGAAGGTCTCGCGCCGACGACGCGGACGCGCCGCGGCAGGGCCGAGACGCGAAAGCTCGTTTCGCGAAAGAAGGAGAGGTGACTGCTGCGACGGCGAGCCAATCGGGGCCGATCATGCTGCCTTAATGCAATTTCAGATTGATAGGATTGAGGTTCGGATTGTCCGGGCCTGCCTGGCACGCCTATCCCGCAATCGAAGCCCTCAGCGTCCCAATCGCTGAAGAACGAAAGATTTGGTGCCCAAATGTGAACTAGCCTTGGAGGCGCAGCCCGTATTTCAGGGCACAATTCTCCACCACCCGGTCGAGCCGTCCTTTGCTCTGGGGCGACAACGGCTCGCTGAAACCGCTCGAGGTCGTCAGCCATTGCTTGATCATTTCGTCCTTGGTCATGAATTTCGCGGTGTGGTGAAACTTGCATTCGCAATAGTGGGCCACGAATTCTCGATGCTGGGCGAGCTCCTCGCGCGCCATTTTTGATCCACTGGCATCCAGGCGCGTCTCCTCTCCGGCTACCGCCTGGTCTTTGCAGTCTGAGACGTCGGCGAGCTTCAGGAGATCACGCTCCGGCTCAACGATATTCGCGACGAGCATGCTCGAGCTATCGGTCGTGTGGTGCGCGGCCGAGTGGAAGACGAGGGCCGCCGAGACGACTGCCGCGGCGGCGGCGATGGCTAGAGCGATGCGTTGCATGCTCATTCGATCGCATACGCTTATGGCCGCCTTGCGGCGTCCATGTTGACGATTGCGTGAGTGGCATCGAGGGTCGGGCGCGCCGGCCGCGCCCGAAGTCTTGCTTCCTACCTGCGTGCCATCGCCTGCGCCAGCAAGAGCCGCACGGCTTCGGATCGGGATGGCTTGGGTTCGGGCCGGGCCGCGATCCAGGCATCCAGGGCGTCGAGCTCCGCCGGATCGAGCATCGCAACGACCGGCGTCTTCGCGAGCAGGCCAGTCGCGTGATCGCGGCGAACGCGAGCAGCCGCCTCTCCGGCTGCCCGTATCAACTTCTCGAAGCCCTTGCTGGTCATTCGGCGGATATCCGGGTCTGCCAATCCTGCGCGGTTCACGCGTTACCGGAACCGTTGCACCATCGGCCTCGGCGTGCAACCCGCTCCATCTGCGCCTTGCCGCTCGGTTCGCGACAGCTCGCGCTCACCACGTCCGATCGGACCGGGGCTCAGGGATCCTCTCTAGCTCGTCGACATTGATGCCGCGCTCGATCTGCATCTCCTTGCCGAAGCGCACATCGACCTTGATCTCGGCCTTCACGGCGGTACGGTAGATGTCGACCACGATGCCCTGCGCATCCGGAGCAAGGGCACGCGATCTCCAAGCCTTGGAGGTCACGCGGAATCTGACACGATCGCCGGTTCTCATCGGGATACCTCCCTCGTGCCTTTCCCAGTGCGATGCGAGTGAATAAGGTTCCAATTCCTACTTGGTGTCCTGTCTTCGTCGTCTGACAATGCTTGCGATGGCGATCTGGTTCAATCAAAAAACGCAATGCCCTCACAGCAGCGCCAGAAGCCCCTTCAGCAGGTCGATGGGGCGGGGCGGGCACCCGCGGACATGCAGATCGACGGGAAGCACCGCCGAGACCCCGCCGGTGACGGCATAGCTTCCAGCGAAAATGCCGCCATCGAGGGCGCAGTCGCCGACCGCGACCACCCATTTCGGGTCGGGTGTCGCCTGATAGGTGCGCTCCAGCGCCTCGCGCATATTCCTCGTGACCGGGCCCGTCACCAGGAGAATATCGGCATGGCGTGGCGAGGCGACGAAGCGCAGCCCGAAGCGCTCGAGATCGTAGAAGGCGTTGTTGAGGGCATGGATCTCGAGCTCGCAGCCATTGCACGAGCCGGCATCGATCGCGCGGATCGAGAGGCTGCGGCCGAGCCGGCGGCGCGCCGCGCGGGCGACGCTTTGGGCGAGCTCGGCGAGCGCTGCGTCGTCCTTGGCGGGCGGGGCTTCGGTGAGCGGGCTCCGCCCCAGCCCCTCGAACAATAATCGGCGCATGGGGACTCCTAGAGCGAGACGCGGTGAGGTTCCATCGACATAGAGTTCTATCTCTTTGTATTAGCACATGTTCGTATCCGAAAAGCGGGATCGCTATTCGGGTACATGGCCTAGAGATCGTGCCCCGAATAGGAGCAGTTGAAGGACTTGTTGCACAGCGGGAAGTCGGCGACGATATTTTTCTCGATCGCAGCCTCGAGCAGCGGCCACTGGAACCATGACGGATCGCGCAGATGGCATTGCGCCAAGCGGCCGTCTTCGCCGAAACGCACATAAGCGAGAATGTCGCCGCGAAAGCCCTCGGCGAGACCGAGCCCCTCGCCGGATGGCACCGCTGCGGCATCGATGTCGACGCGCAGCTTGCCGCCCGGCAGCCCGCGCAGGATCTGGTCGATCAGCGAGAGGCTCTGCTCGACTTCGCGTATGCGGATCCACACGCGGGCATTGACGTCGCCCTCCTCGAGGCTGGGGACCACGAAGCTCAGACGATAATAGGGAGGATAGCCAGGCGACTTGCGGGCATCGAAGCCGCGTCCCGACGCACGGCCGACATAGCCGCCGGCGCCATATTGCCTCGCCAGCTCCGGCGTCACCTTGCCGGTGCCCACGGTGCGGTCCTGGAGCGAGGTGGTGCTGTCGTAGAGGGCGATGAGCTTCGGGAAGCGGTGGCCCACCTCGTCCAGCAGCGTCCTCAGGCTCATGATGGCGGCATGGCCAAGATCGGCCGCGACGCCGCCCGGCACGACGAGATCCATCATCAGCCGGTGGCCGAAACAGATGTCGGCGGCGCGCAAGGTGCGTTCGCGCAGGATGGCGCATTGCGCATGCATGATTGAGAAGGAGGCGTCATTGCAGATAGCGCCGATATCGCCCAGATGATTGGCGAGCCGCTCGAGCTCGGCCATCAGGGCGCGCAGATAGACCGCGCGTTCGGGGACTTGCACCGCGAGCGCCGCCTCGACCGCCTGCGCGAAGGCGAGCGCATGGGCGACCGTGCTGTCGCCCGACAGGCGCGATGCGAGGCGCGCGGCCTTGTCGAGGGTCGCGCCGCGCATGAGCAGCTCGATGCCCTTATGGACATAGCCGAGCCGCTGCTCGAGCCGTACCACCGTCTCGCCATTGGCGGTGAAGCGGAAATGCCCGGGTTCGATGATGCCGGCATGCACGGGGCCGACCGCGATCTGATGCAGACCCTCTCCCTCGACCGGCAGGAAGGAATAGGCAGGCTTATCCAGGGGCGCCGCGCGTTGCCGCGCGCCCAGCGGCTGCGCAGCCTCCCAGCAGCCGTGATCGAGCCAGGGCCGCGCATCCGGCAAACCTACCGGCTCGAGCCCATGCAAGCTGCGGATGGCGCGTTCGAGCCGGATCGCGGGCGGGTGCAGCGCCCCGACCGATGGGAATTCTCCGTCCGGACATTCGCAGGTGATCACGGCGATCTCGCCCGTAGCCTCGGCGAGCATCGCCATATGCACGGCATCGCGATCGCCCCACAGCCCGAGCAGGCGAGCGCGCTCCCCGGCAAGCTCAGCTGCGGCGCGGCGCCAAGCTTCCCTCGACACGAGCAGGCGCGGCCAGGGCCGATGCGCATCGACCCTGCGGCCTTCGGGGAACATGTCGGTCAGCCCCGGCATTTTTCGCTCCCGCTCATCCGAGCAGCCTTGCGACATTCTGGAACCACAGCACGATCGCCGGCGGGATGTAGACGCCGGCGACGAAGACGATGGCGAGATGCACGAACATCGGTATGTAGGAGGCCTGCGCCTTCGCGGTCGGGCCGCGCGGTTCGCCGAAGGCGACGCTGTTCAGGCGAAGGAACAAGGCGCCGAGCGCGAGCAGTATGCCGAGCACCAGCGGGATCGCGAGCCAAGGCTCGCGCGCGAAGGTCGAGCTGACCACCAGGAACTCGCTCATGAAGATGCCGAGCGGGGGCAGGCCGGCGATGGCGACGACGCCGAGAACCAAGCCCCAGCCGAGCACTGCCGTCGTCTCGGTGAGGCCGCCCATCTCGGCAATCTTCTGCGTGCCCTTGACCTGGGCGATATGGCCGACCGCGAAGAAGATCGCCGATTTGGTCAGCGAGTGCATGACCATGTGCAGCAAGCCGGCGAAATTCGCTCGCGTCCCGCCCATGCCGAAGGCGATGGTGATGCTGCCCATATGCTCGCTAGATGAGTAGGCGAACAGGCG
>JBIOEK010000058.1:0-11961 GCA_044445925.1 Hyphomicrobiales bacterium | reverse complement strand
GCATTACCGGTCGCGTCCTTCGGGTCGTCGGCGAGACTGCCGGTCGCGAAGATGCGCCACTCCCCCGTTTTGTTCAATCGGGCATGTCGGATTTCTTGCGGATCGCACGATTCCAGGAGGCACCGGCGTCCGGCAGCTTCTATCGGCGGGCCGGGCGGCAGGAGGGCGATGTCATTCGCTGACAATTCCAGGCAAAGTAGCGGAGGACAGTGGCGAAACGGCTTGAAGTGGGACAGGGGCAGTCGATCGAGGCCGACGGGCCGCCAGTCCTCGACAGATCGGGCTCACGGAGCGCGCTTGCCAGGATCCACTTTCCGCCGGGCTCATGCGGTCATCACCGCATCGGCGATCATTTTGAGGGCAAAGAAAGTGATTCCCGACTTGAGGGCGATGAGGCCAGGCTTCTCGGGAATCCAGTCACGAAAGAAGCCGCCGAAATACGAGCCCGCGGCCGACGCCCCAATCATCACCGCCATAATCTGCCAGTAGCGAATAAAGGGAAAGCCGGCGACTACGAAGGTGAAGACCTTCAAGCCGTGCAGAACACTCATCTGCATCGCATGGGTGACGATGACCTTGTTCTTGGAGAGCCCCTGCTTGATCAGGACGGGTTGCGAGATCAAACCGACGCTGGCGACGAACAGCGAGAGAAATGTCTGAACGAATGCAATGGAAAAGAAATTGGTGACGAGCTTGCCCAGCTTCTTGACCAGATCGGTCCAGGTGGAGAGCAGGATGAAGCCTCCCAGCACCGCGGAAAGATAGAGATCCGGGACGCGGCCGATGAAATAGTAGCCGGCCGCTCCCCCGAGACACGCGCCTGCGAGGTAGGCGGGAAGCAGCCGCGTTTCCGCGTGCCGGTAGTCGAACAGGAATCGGCTTCCGTTGCTGACGAGCTGCGTCATCCCATGCAGGGGCACCACCGCGGCCATGGGAACGAATGACGGCATCACCGACAGCAGCCCCAATCCGCCGCCGATTCCCAACGTCGCCGCAATCACGGAGGTCAGGAAGCTGGCGGCGGAGAGGCCGAGGATCGCCACCGTCCCCGAGCCGCCGATCACGGATACGGTTCCCGGAGCCGATTGATCGGATTACGCGGCTTGCCGGATGCCGTGCGCCTGCAGCGCCGCCGCATCGTATTCCGGAGCGCGGAGGATGTCGTAAGCCTGGAATCGCTTCAGGGCGCGCCTTTCCACGTGCTTACCGGCGGCGTTGCGCAAGGTCGGGAGGTGGTCATGGGCCAGCCAAACCCTTCGCAGGCGGCGTTCTTGCCCCGCACTGCCGTTGGAGAAGGAATCGCGTCCATGCAGCATGCGATAGTTGTCGATGACGATGACCTGCCCCTCCTGCAAGGTCAGGCGGCCCTGGTACTTGGGATTGGCGAAGTAGTCCTTCTGCAGGCTGTGAAAGGCCTCGACCGCCCAATCCGCGACATAGGCCGTTGCGTCGTAGCGGAACCGCAGCATGGTGGTGCCGTCGTCCAACCCCTCGAACACGGCGCGGTCCATGGCGATCTGATCGTCGCGGCAGTAGGTCACGCAGCCTTTCGTCGAGAGGCTCTTCAAGAGCCGCGGATTCTCCTCGGCGAGATCGTCGTACACCCGTTGTCCGTCGATGAGGATGCTCGCGCCTCCCGCCACGGCGCTTTGCCAGCATTGCAGGACCAGCATCTTCGGCGGCAGCAGTTGAATGTACTGTCCGTCACGATAGACGAGCCCATGCAGGTAGGAGCCGTCGGTGTGCGGCATGAACTCCTCGGTGCTGACACCGAAATATTCCGAGCGGAAGGGCTCCCACTCGCGATTGACGATCGTCTCCGTGCTGATGCCGACTAAGCCGTTGGCGTCGGCGCGGATGTGCGACTGCACGTAGCCGAAGGATTCGGCAATCTCCTTCAGCGTCGCGGATTCTGTGTCCCACGCCTCGATGACCGCGTAGCCGCGGGCAGCGATGTGATCGGCGATGTTCGCGTGACGCTCGGCGAACCGGTCTCGTGTCGGGCACTGAAATGCGGTCATCTGGTCACCTCCAGGGAAAGTTGTCTGCTCGATCGCCGAATAGACCGGGCACGCTGACGGCACGCTGACGCCCGCCACTTTTCCGGCCGACCATATCGTGACGAAAAAGGTTTCGGCCCGCCGAAGCTCCGGATCCTCGCATCGGGGCCTCGATATGCAGATCATTCGGGCTCGCACCGTCGCGACAGCGCGGGGATATGTCGCATTGCCTAATCGATACCGGCGCCTATCTCGGCCTCAAGGAGCGCTTATGCGTTTGCTTGTCGTCGAGGATAACGAAAAGCTCGCCAAGCTGATGGCGAAGCTTCTCGATGAGAACTTGTTCGCCGTAGACGTCGTCGAGACGGTCGAGGAGGCGAGAGCGGCGCTCGCCTGCGTCGACTATGATCTGATCCTGCTCGACCTCTCGCTGCCGGATGGCGATGGCAGCGATATTCTGCGGTCGCTTCGATACGAGGGTCGTGCGACGCGCATTCTGGTGGCGACCGCACGAGCGGACGTCATCGAGCGCGTCGCGGCGCTGAACGACGGCGCCGATGATTATCTCGTGAAGCCATTCTCTCTCGACGAATTGCTCGCGCGCATTCGGGCAGTGCTTCGTCGGCCATCGGACACGGTACAGCCCGTGCTGTCAGCCGGCAACCTCACCCTGGACACAGCGTCCCTCACGCTGCGCATTGACGGCGAAGTCGCGCAGTTGACCCGCCGGGAGTTAGGGGTTCTCACGTCCCTGCTGAGCCATCGGGGCCGGCTCGTGTCCCGACGCAAGCTGGAAGAAGCCATATATTCCTTCGACGATGAGGTAACGCCCAATGCGATCGAGGCCGCGGTATCCCGACTGCGCCGCCGGCTCGAAGCCCTCGGGGCGCCTGTGACCATCACCGCCATGCGTGGGCTTGGTTATATTCTTACGGAACGCGTAGCCGCATAATGCGTGGGCCCGAACGATCACTGTCGAGCATCCTTGCGGTCCAGATGATGTGGGTCGCAATCGGCGTCTCGCTCACTCTGATGATCTTCTTCGGCGCCCGCTACATGCTGGACATACAAGAGCTCCGGCGGCTGACGCTGAAAGCTGAGGTGCACGACATCGCGGCCGCCCTGAGGCGGGGTGAGAACCCGAGCGCCTCGAAACTATACAAGGACTATCCGCAGGCATACGGCTTTCGTGTCTTCGATCACAGGCAAGCCTGGCAGCGCAAGGTCATCGCCGAGGCAAATGCGGACTTGTTGCCGCCTCCCGAGGCGAATTCCGGAAATCCGAATGCCGGTGCCGCCAATGCCGGTGCCGCCCAGGATTTCGTCACTGGATTCACTTCGTTTCCGGCAGTCGGCGGCCAACCCGACGGCAGCCGATGGGTTCTGACAGGCCGCAGCGAGCTCGAGGATCAGGTCTACTGGGTTCAGGCCGTCATGGTCGGCGATCCTGCCTGGCGATGGGTGGGCGTGATCGAGGAGGAGTTGCTCGATCACGTCGTTCTGCCTGTTCTCTTCATCGTGCCGGCGCTGACCCTCGCGGTGTTCCTGACCGCAAGGCGGGCCCTTCGACCGCTGACGCGGGTCGCCGGGCAAGCGACCGAGCTTGGCAAGGCCGTGATGTCCGGCCGGCCCCTCGCGCCGCTCCCGGACGAAAAGCTTCCGTCGGAGTTTCGCAACGTCGTTGCCGCGATCAACGCCATGCTCGCGAAGCTGGAGCGATCCCTCACGCTGCAGAGGCAATTCGCTTCGGATGTGGCGCACGAGCTCCGGACCCCCCTGGCCGTGTTGCTTTTGGAGGTGTCCCAGCTTCCGGCCAGCCCCGCCACGGACCGCTTCAAGCGCGAGCTGAGCGATCTCGGGGATGTCGTCAATCAGCTGCTGCGCTTCGCCCAGGCGGAAGACGTAATGGCGCGCGAACGCCATTCGGTGGACATCGCCGGAGCGGCGCGCAAGGTCTGCGAGGATCTGGCGGGGGTCGCCTTCGAGCGCCATAAGAGCATCGAGTTCGATGCGCCCGGCGACGAGGTGATCGTCGCCGGGCACCCCGCGCTCATCGACGTGGCAATCCGCAATATTGTGGACAACGCAGTCAGAATCTCGTCGCCGCGCTCGACCATATCCGTGATCGTGGAGGCGCAGCGGAGAGTCATCGTCGACGATCGTGGACCAGGCGTGACGGAGGAGCAAAAGGACCGCATCTTCGAGCGGTTCTACCGCGCCGAGCGTCGAACCGACGGCATGGGCATCGGGCTTGCGCTCGTTCGCCGCATCGCACTACTGCATGGCGGCGACGTCCAGGTCGAGGATCGACCTGGCGGTGGGGCGCGTTTCGTGCTGACGTTTGCTCCGACGGCACCGTGATCGAGCCGCGCGCACGGATCGGCTGAGGGGCGGGTTGGACGCTGACGCCACGCCCGCGAAACCGGCGCCCGCGGTCCGCAAGGTGGCGTCAGGCCGCCCGTCGCAAAGTGCTCGACCGCTATTCCGGCATCCTCGACTATGGCGACTGCATCTATCCGCAAGAACAGATCGTCCTCGACGACACAGGCTTTATGCTTGAACATGGATCACCTCTCCGGCTGCCCAAACGAGGGGGGCATGAAGAGGTCTAAGCCCTTGGTTCCTGTTGTGTTCTGATCGCGCCTCGATTATTATGCACCCTCGAGATGACGTGCCGCGGCCCTTGGCCGGGCACGGTTTTTTGACAGGTGAATCTGTAGCTGCGGCGCGCGAGCCTGCGCTGGTCGCGCAGCAGCGATTTCACGCGGCCTCGATCGCCTGTTGGCCCCGATCTGCGCGGCACGGGCCCAGGCGTGTGCGGCGAAGCGCGCCCCTAACCGATCAAATAGCCGGCTACCAGAATCGGAACATGCAATGTTGAAAATCAACATTCCTCAACATTCTCGAGCCGGATGATCGCCGCGGAGCAAGCGGTTTTTTCATGAAAAGCCAATAGATTTCAGAGTGATATGGTTGAGGCTCGCATTCTCCCGGCGGGCCAGGCAGGCCTATGCCCGACTGAAGCCATCAGCGTCGCAATCGCTGAAAAACGTAAGTTTTTGGCGCCCAAATGTTAACCGGCCCTAGATGCGTTGGGGGCCGCGCCGAGATCGATTGCGAGCCATCCGCGCGCGTCGACGCGAGCCACATCGCCTTCGTTGAAGACGACTGTCGTGGTCTCCGCCTCGACGATCGCGGGGCCTGAAATGATCGTCCCCGGGCGGAGCGTATCCATGTCGAAGACCCGGACCTCGCGCCATCCGTCGAAATAGGCCCGGCGGAGAAGCGCAGGGCGAGACATCGCTGGCGGGGTCGTGCGAGGCTCCTCGAGCGGGCCTGGCGAGCCGCCGACGACCGACAGGCGGGCATTGACCAGGACGACCTCCTGGTCGGGCGAAGCATAGGTGTAGACGTCCTCGTGACGGGCGTGGAACTTGGCCACAATGCGGCCGGAGAGATCGGGCGCGTCCCAATCGAGGTCGTTCAGCGGAACGTCGATCTCGTAGATCTGCTCGCCGTAGCGCATCTCCGCCGACCGTTGCAGGCGAGGAGCGAGGTCGAACCAGCCTTTGGTCTTTTCCTCAGCCTCGCTTTCCATATCGGCGAAGAGGGCGCGCAAGTCGGCGTCGCCAAGGCTGCTCGCATCGCCGATATGCGTGCGGCTCACCTCGTAGCGGAGCTCCGTCCCCAGCATGCCCCAGGCCGACAGGACCGATGCGATGCGCGGAACGATCACGCGCGGAATATCGAGCTGGCGCGCCACCTCCACGGCGTGTAGCCCCGCGGCGCCGCCGAAGCTGAGAAGCGCGAAGCGGCGCGGATCGACGCCTCGCCGCACCGTCATGAGGCGGATGCCGTCGGCCATGATCAGATTGATCAGGCGATGGATCCCGGCCGCTGCGGCGATCGGCTCGATGCCGAGCTTCCCGGCGACGCGGGCGATTGTTGCCTCGGCCGCCGGCCGATCGAGCCTTTGAGCGCCGCCCAGAAAATTCTCCGCCGACAGGTAGCCGAGCAGGAGATTGGCGTCGGTGACGGTCGCGGCCTCGCCGCCCTGCCCGTAGCAGGCGGGGCCAGGCTCGGAACCCGCGCTTTCCGGTCCGACGCGCAGCATGCCGCCCGGCGCCACGCGGGCGATCGAGCCTCCTCCCGCGCCGATGCTCGCGATGTCGAGGCTGCGCAGCGCGATCTTCTGCCCGCTCAGGCCGCGCTCGGTCGTCAGTGCCGCGAGCCCATCGGCGATCAACGAGATGTCGGTGCTGGTGCCGCCCATGTCGAACGGGATGAGGTCGCGCAGGCCCAGGAGCTCGGCGCATAGGCGCGATCCGGCGACGCCGCCCGCGGGGCCGGAGAGAACCGTTCCGACCGCAAGCCGTCCCGCCTCCTCGATCGGAGCTACGCCGCCATGCGAGAGCATGATGAACAGGCCACCTCGGTATCCGAGATCGGAGAGCCTGAGCTTCAGGCTCGTGAAGTAGCGTCGCACCACCGGCCCGACATAGGCGTTGACGACCGTCGTCGAGACTCGCTCGAACTCCTTGATCTGGGGCAGGACGTCGCTCGAGAGCGAGACGAAGGCACGAGGCATCTCCCGCTCGATCGCGGCGAGCGATTGCGCCTCGTGTTTCGGATTGCGATAGGCATGAAGATAGCAGACGGCCACGGCTTCGACGCCTGCCGCCTTGAGCGCTTCGATGGCAATGCCGAGCGAATTCGGGTCGAGGGGCTCGAGGACCGAACCGTCGGCGCGAAGGCGCTCGCGGACGCCGAGCCGGAGGTAGCGTGGCACCAGCGGCTCAGGCGCCGGAAGCCGAAGGTTGTAGCGATCCTCCTTCAAGCCCTCGCGCATCTCCAGGATGTCGCGATGCCCTGAAGTCGTCAGAAGGCCGACGCGGGCGCCCTTGCGCTCGAGAAGCGCGTTGGTGGCGACCGTCGTCCCGTGCACGAGCCGTTCCGTCCGGCCGAGAAGCTCGGGCAGCTCAAGCGACAGACGCGCGGCGAGCTTGCTCAAGCCGTCGATGACGCCGACGGATTGGTCGGATGGAGTCGAGGGCGACTTGACGAAAATCGTCCGGCCGGCGCCGTCGATGGCGACGAGATCCGTGAATGTGCCGCCGACATCGACGCCGACGCGATATGTTTCTCTGATCACGGGTGATGGTCCTTGGTCGGGCGCCGATGCCGGCTGCGGCTGCGTTACTCAGGGCGGCCGAGCGGCCTGCCTTGAGGCTGCGAACCCGGCGCGGCCGAGACAAAGCCGTCGCGCAGGTCACGCAGCCTGGCCTCCTCCTTCCGGTCGCCCGGATCGCCCCAACCGCCTCCGCCGCCCGAATGGATCTCGAACACATCGCCCGGTCGGATCCCGATGCCGACCTCCTTCGTCTTGAGCACCCGCGCCGCAGAGCCCTCGGAGAGCAGAAAATAGGCATGGGTTGCCCCGTCGCTGCCGCCGAGGAGCCCGCAGGCCCCGTGCCGCACGCCGTCGCCTGCCGTGTTGGCGAGGGCGGGCTTTGCGGTCTCGACCACGAGCTCGAGGTCGACGCCGAGACCGCCCCGAAATTCGCCATCCCCTCCGGAATCGACCCTCAGCTCGTGCTTGCGAAAATGCAGGGGAAAGCGGACCTCCGCGACCTCGACGCTGCCGAACTTGATGCCGCCGACCGAATGCCACTCTCCGGCCGAGGACCAGCCATCCCCTTTGGAGGATGCCCCTCCTCCCGGACGGGCATGGAAGAGATGCCATATGAATCCGCGCCCGCTGCGCGGATCCTCGCCCTGGATGGCGATGCGGAAACGTCGGCTCCATCCGGCCATGGCGCGGTCCGGGCAAGATCCGCTGAGAGCCTTGACGATTGCTTCCACGATCTCGTTCGCCGGATGGCTGGTGCAGAGGGTGACCGGAGCCCCCTCCTTCGCCCAGACGATGGTGCCGGGCTTGGCGATGATCTTGAGGGGCCGGAAGGCGCCCTCGTTCTTGGGGATGTCCGCATCGAGCAGATAGGCGAGCGCCATCGTCACCGAAGATTGCATATTGGCGTGCGACGAGTTGACGAAGGCCGTCGATTGCGGATCGGAGCCGGAAAGATCGACCTCGATATCGCTGCCGCTCTTCGTCACCCGCGCCACGATGCGGATGTCGTCGCGTCCATGCCCGTCATCGTCGAGGACCGCTTCGCCATGAAAGATCCCGTCCGCCCAGCTCGCGATGATGGCGCGGGATTGGACCTCGGCGGCATCGAGCATGGCGTCCACGGCCTCAACGACGATGTCGGGGCCAATCTCCTCGAAGAGCTTGCGCAGGCGACGCTCGCCGAGATGGGCTGCGCCGACCATGGCGGCGAGGTCGCCGCGGAAATCGCGCGGATGGCGAACATTGGCCGCCAGCATGGCGAGGAGATCCGCCCTCAGACGTCCCGCCTCGTAGAGGCGGATCGGGGGAACCCTTATCCCCTCCTGCCAGATCTCGGTCGCGCCCGGATTATAGCCCCCATGGGTCGCCCCGCCGATATCGCCCTGATGGGCGCGAACGATCGTCCAGAACAGACGCCGCTCTCCGGCGAAGACGGGCACCAAAGCCGTCAGATCCGGCAGGTGACTGCCCCCGTGATAGGGGTCGTTGACGAGGACGACGTCTCCGGCCGCGAAATCGGACATGGCCTCCTCGACCGCCCGCACCGCCCAGGGCAAGGCGCCCACATGGACCGGGATGTGATCGGCCTGCGCCACCAGCCGCGAGCGGCTGTCGCAGATCGCGATCGAGAAGTCGCGGCTCGAATTGAGGATCTGGGAATAGGAGGTGCGCAACATCGCCTCGCCCATCTCCGCGACGATAGAGCTCAGGCGATGCTGGATCACTGAACGCGTTATCGGATCAATCCCGTCCTGCATGCTCATCTCTTCAAGATCCCTCCGGCGCGCTCCCGCCGGAAGCATTCAGCCGAATCGGATACGCGATCCGCGTCGCCTTCGCTGCCTGCCGGCCCGCGCGGAGCATAGACATTTCGCAGAAGCAGCCAATGCCCCGACATGGCGCGGCGGCTCCAAGGCGAGCGATACGCTCCGACCTAGACTCATCCGGCCCCAGGCCCCTATCAAGGCCCGCGGCGAGGCCCTGCCGTCAGCACCTGCGCGAAGCGCTCGCTTGCCCAATCGATCTCGTCGCGCGTGACCACGAGAGGCGGCGCGATCCGGATCGTGTGCTCATGCGTGTCCTTGGCGAGGATGCCGCGTTGGCGCAGCGCCTCGCAGTAGAGCCGCGCGCCGCCAGCCTCGGGATGGAGCTCGACGGCGAGCATGAGGCCACGCCCCCTCACCTCGCGCACCAGATTCGAGCGGACATCCTGGAGGCGCGCCATGAAATATGCGCCCTGCCGCTCGGCATTCTCGATCATCCCTTCCTCGACCAGGACCTTGAGGGCGGCGCGCGCGACCGCGCAAGCGAGCGGATTGCCCCCGAAGGTCGAACCGTGCTCGCCGGGCTTCAGCACGCTCAGCACCTCCGAGTTCGAGAGCACCGCGGAGACCGGGTAGAAGCCCCCCGACAAGGCCTTCCCGATCAGCGTGACATCGGCTTCGATGCCCTCATGCTCCTCGGCGAGCAGCTTGCCGGTTCGCCCGAGCCCGGTCTGGATCTCGTCGAGGATGAGCGTGATCTTGCGCTCGGTGCACAACTGGCGCACGCGCTTGAAATAGCCGGCGGGAGGGATGATCACGCCGGCCTCGCCCTGGATGGGCTCGACCAGGAAGGCGACCGTATTCGACGTCACCGCCGCCTCGAAAGCCGGGAAATCGCCAAAGGGAACGATCTTGAAGCCCGGCGCGAAGGGACCAAAGCCCGAATAGGCGCTGGGGTCGGTGCTGAAGCCGACAATGCCGATCGTGCGGCCGTGGAAATTGTCGGCGCACACGATGATCTCGGCCTTGCCTTGCGGCACGCCCCTGACCTCGTAGCCCCATTTGCGGACCGCCTTGATGGCGGTCTCGACGGCCTCGGCTCCGCTGTTCATCGGCAGCACCTTGTGCGAACCGGTGAGGGCCGCGATCTCCTCGTAGAACAATGCCAGTTGCTCGTTGCGGAAGGCGCGCGAGGTCAGTGTCAGCTTTTGCGCCTGCTCGACCATGGCGGCGAGGATCTTCTTGTGGCAATGGCCCTGATTGACCGCCGAATAGGCGGACAGGCAATCGAGATAGCGATTGCCGTCGACGTCCCAAAGCCAGACGCCTTCGCCGCGCACGAGCACCACGTCGAGCGGCTTGTAATTATGAGCCCCTAGCCGGGACTCGGTCTCGATGAGATCAAGTGCTGATCTTGTCATGGCGAACCTCGCGCTTCGAGGATGGGAGACGCGCGCTCGACGAGCCCCGCATCGACCGTCCTGCGTTCGAAAATCTGCCGGCCGAACAGGCTCGACACGAGATCGACCAGGAGAAGGGCGCTCTTGCCGCGCTCGTCCAGGAAGGGATTGAGCTCGACCACATCGAGCGAACCGACGACGCCTGAATCGTGCAGCATCTCCATGATGAGATGCGCCTCGCGATAGGTGGCGCCTCCGGGCACGGGCGTGCCGACACCAGGTGCGAGCGAGGGGTCGAGAAAATCGACATCGAGGCTGACATGCAGGACGCCGTCGCGCGCCGCGACGAGATCGAGTACGCGCCGCAACAGGCTCGCAACGCCGCACTCGTCGATGAGACGCATGTCGATGACATTCACCCCGCGGCGCTGCAGGAGCCCGCGTTCCTCGCGATCGATCGAGCGGACGCCCAGGAGGTGGAGATGCCGCGGTTCGATGAGGCTGCGCGGCTCGGCTCCGAATACGGGTTCGAGCCCCGGCTCGCCGGCGAGGCAGGCGAGCGACATGCCGTGCATGTTGCCGGACGGCGAGCTCAGCGGCGTATTGAAATCGCTGTGAGCGTCGAGCCACAGCACGAAGAGCTCGCGACCAGCCTCGCGACAGGCGCGAGCGACCCCATCGATCGAGCCCATCGAGAGGCTGTGATCGCCGCCGAGGAAGATGGGCAGCGCCCCGCTCTTCGTCATCTCGTAGGCGCGACGGCTCAGCTCGCGAGCCCAGGCGGCGATTTGCGGCAGATGCCTGGCTCGGCCTGTCCCCTCGCAGAGCCCGGCAATCGGGTCGGGAGCCGCGAGATCGCCGCAATCGGCCACCTCGTAGCCGAGACGGGCAAGCTGCGGCACAAGACCCGCCGTCCTCAGCGCCGCCGGTCCCATGAGGGTGCCAGCCTGGGCAGCGCCGATCTCGATCGGCACGCCGAGGATGGCGATGCGAGGCAGGCCTCCGGGCAGCGTCCGGACAGGCGCCGGCGACGCATCGTGGCCGAGGAGGTTGCGTTTGCTCATGATCGGCCGCCCAGCATCGACAACAACCGAATGGCGTGTCGCTCATGACCTCGTGCAGCAGAAGTGAGGCGACAGATAGTCGGCATCCTGCTAATAATGGCCGGTCAATTGAGCATTTTGACATGCCGAGATGTCAAAACGGCAGGTGAGCATGGACGACCTCGATCAACGGCTTTTGACTTTGCTGCGCGCCGACGCGCGCCGGACGGTCGCGGACCTCGCCAAGAGGCTCCGCGTCTCGCGCGCCACCGTGCGGTCGCGCATCGATCGCCTCTGCGCCGACGGCATCATTCAGGGCTTCACGGTCGTCCTCAAGGCCGGCACGGGACCGAATGTGATCCGCGCCATCATGATGATCGAAATCGAGGGAAAGACGAGCGAGCGCATCATCGGACATTTGCAGGCCATGCCGGAGCTGCGCGCCCTGCACACGACGAATGGCCGCTGGGACATCGTGGCCGAAATCGAGGTCGATACGCTCGAGGCCTTCGATCGGACGCTGAGGCGCATCCGGGAAATCGACGGCATCGCCTCGACCGAGACGAGCCTGCTCCTGTCCTCGCTGAAGACATGGGTCAGGGCGAGCGGCGGGCCATCCGGCTG
>JBIOEK010000057.1:0-11972 GCA_044445925.1 Hyphomicrobiales bacterium | reverse complement strand
GAGCATGCCAATAGCTATCGCAATCGCGACGAGACGATCCTTGCGACAAAGCCCGAGCTCTATCTGCCGATGATCGACACGGCTGAGGTGGTGGCCGAGCGTTATCACATCTCGCGCGAGATGCAGGACGCCTATGGGCTCGAAAGCCAGCGCCGCACCGCCGCCGCCCAGCAGGGCGGCCGCTTCAACGAGGAGATCGTGCCGGTAGAGACCGAAATGGTCGTGACTGATAAGGCGACCGGCGCGACGCGCAAGCAGAAGATCACGCTCGCCAAGGATGAGGGCAACCGCCCCGACACGACGCCTGAAGGGCTTGCCGCCCTGAAGCCGGTGCGCGGCGAAGGCAAGACGATCACCGCGGGGAATGCGAGCCAATTATCGGACGGGGCTTCGGTTTCGGTCCTGATGGAGGAGCAGCTCGCGGAGAGGCGCGGCCTGATGCCGCTCGGCGTGTTCAAGGGTTTCGTCGCTTCAGGTTGCGAGCCGGACGAGATGGGCATCGGCCCGATCTTCGCCGTGCCGCGGCTGCTCGAGCGTCACGGGCTCAAGATCGACGATATCGATCTGTGGGAGCTGAACGAAGCCTTCGCCGTGCAGGTGATCTATTGTCGCGACAAGCTCGGCATCGACCCCGAGAAGATCAATGTCGATGGCGGCGCGGTCGCCATCGGCCACCCTTACGGCATGTCGGGCGCGCGCCTCACTGGCCATGTCCTGATCGAAGGGCGCAGGCGCAAGGCCAGGCACGTCGTCGTCACCATGTGCGTCGGCGGCGGCCAGGGCGCGGCCGGCCTCTTCGAGATCGCCTGAGGGCTCCCATGAGCAGGCTCTTCGACCTTTCCGGCAAGGTGGCGCTGGTCACGGGCTCCTCGCGGGGTATCGGCCGCTCGATCGCAGAAGAATTTGCGCGCGCCGGCGCCAAAGTGATGATCTCGTCGCGCAAGATCGAAGCCTGCGAGACGGTGCGTGACGCGCTGATCGCGGAAGGCCACGAGGCCGCCGCCATGGCGGCCCATGCGGGTTCGAAGGAGGAGCTCAAGGCCCTGGTCGAGAAAACGGGCGCGCTTTACGGACGGCTCGACATCTGCGTCGCCAATGCCGCCGTCAACCCGTTCTACGGCTCGCTAACGGATACGCCGGATGACGCCTTCGACAAAACGATGGCGACCAACGTGAAGGCGGTCTGGTGGCTCTCGCAATTCGTGAAGCCTCATCTCGTCGCGAGCGGCGAAGGCGCGTTCATCGTCATCTCTTCGATAGCAGCTATTCGCGGCACCCCGGTGCTCGGCGTCTACGGCATCTCGAAGGCGGCCGAGACTGCCTTGGTGCGCAATCTCGCGGTGGAATGGGGCAAATCCGGCATCTGCGTGAACGCCATCGCGCCGGGCCTCGTCAAGACCGATTTCGCCCGAGCGCTGTGGGAAGACGAAGCGACCCGCAAGAAGCGGGAAGCCGAAACTCCCTTGAGGCGGCTCGGCGACCCGATCGACATCGCCGGCGTCGCCGTCTTCCTCGCTTCACGCGCCTCGCGTTTCGTCACCGGGCAGGTGCTCGTTGCCGATGGCGGCGTGACGATCGGCGGATCAGGATGAACGCTCGGCCGACGCTCGTCGAGCCGTTGCCGCAGCATCGCTTCGATGAGAGGGCGCTCGACCGATATCTCGAGGACCATGTCGAATTCTATCGCGGACCTTCACGCGTCCGGCAGTTCCAGGGCGGCCAGTCGAACCCGACTTTCCTCCTCGAAACGCAGGCTGCGACCTATGTGCTGCGCAAGAAGCCGCCGGGCAAGCTGCTCGCCTCGGCGCATATGATCGAACGTGAATTCAGGGTGCAGAAAGCGCTCGCGGGCTCGGCCGTTCCGGTCTCCCGCATGCTGTTGCTGTGCGAGGATGCGAGCCTCATAGGCACGCCGTTCTACCTGATGAGCCATGTCGCGGGGCGCATCATCGCGACTGCCGACCTGCCCGGCCTCTCCCCAGCCGAGCGCAAGGCCGTCTACGCTTCGCTCATCGACACGCTCGCGGCCTTGCACCAGGTCGATTGGCGTGCCGCAGGACTTCAGGATTTCGGCCGGCCGGACAACTATGCAGCACGCCAGATCGATCGCTGGACGAAGCAATATGCGGCCTCGAAGACCGACGACATCACGGAAATGGATGAGCTTGCCGCCTGGCTCGCCGCGCGCCTGCCGGCTGGCGCCGATGCCGCGATCGTCCATGGCGACTACCGGGTCGGCAACACCATCATCCATCCAAGCGAGCCGCGTATCGCCGCGGTGCTCGACTGGGAACTCGCGACCATCGGCGATCCGCTCGCCGATCTCGCCTATCTGTGCATGGCCCATAGCATGCCGCCGGGCGGCCCCGGCGTCAGCGGAGGTCTCGCGGGTGTCGATCTCGCCTTGCTCGGCATTCCGACCGAGATGCAGATCCTCGCTGCCTATGCGCGCGCGATCTCTCGTCGTGAGATACCGCATTGGAGCTTCTACAAGGCGCTTGCCTTCTTCCGCATCGCGGCCATCGTGCAAGGAGTCTATGCGCGCGGCCTCGCCGGCACGGCCGCGGACAGATCGGCGATCGAGCAAGGCGCGCGCGTGCGCATGATGGCCGAGATCGGCTGGCGGATCGCTTCGGAGGCGAAAAACTAACGCTGGATTTCACCAGAACGACAGGAACGCATCATGGATTTCGAATATTCGCCGAAGACTAGGGCGCTGCAGGAGAAGCTCCTCTCCTTCATGGAAGAGCATATCTATCCGAACGAGGAGAAGCTGCATCCGGAGCATGAGGGAGCGGCCCGCTGGACCGAGATCCCCAAGCTGATGGACGAGCTCAAGGCGAAAGCGCGCCAAGCCGGGTTGTGGAACTTGTTCTTGCCCGAGAGCAAGCTCGGCGCCGGCCTCACCAATGTCGAATACGCGCCGCTCTGCGAGATCATGGGCCGTTCGCCCGTAGCTTCCGGGATCTTCAATTGCAGCGCGCCGGACACAGGCAATATGGAAGTCTTGGAGCGCTATGGCAGCGAGGCTCATAAGAAAGAATGGCTCGAACCGCTGCTGAAGGGCGAGATCCGCTCGGCTTTCGCCATGACCGAGCCCGCCGTCGCTTCCTCGGACGCCACGAATATCGCGACCTCGATCAAGCGCGACGGCGACCATTACGTGATCGACGGCCTCAAATGGTGGACCTCGGGCGCAGGCGATCCGCGCTGCCGCATCCTGATCGTGATGGGCCAGACGGACCCCAAGAATGCGAGCCCGCATAAGCGCCAATCGATGATCTTGTGCCCCCTCCCCCATCCGGGTGTGAGCATCATCCGCCCCTTGACCATCTTCGGCTTCGACGATGCGCCGCATGGCCATATGGAGGTCAAGTTCGACAATGTGCGCGTGCCGGCCTCGAACCTGCTGCTCGGCGAGGGGCGCGGCTTCGAGATCGCGCAGGGGCGGCTGGGGCCAGGGCGCATCCACCATTGCATGCGCGTCATCGGCGCAACCGAGCGCGCCCTCGAACGCCTCTGCCGGCGCCTGAAGGAACGCACCGCCTTCGGGGCGCCGATCGCCACGCAGGGCGTGTGGCTCGAGCGCATCGCGCAATCGCGCGTCCTGATCGACCAGTCGCGGTTGCTGACCCTGCACGCGGCCTACAAGATGGATACGGTCGGCAACAAGGAGGCCCGCGCCGACATCGCGGCGATCAAGGTCGTGGCGGGCAATATGGCCTGCCAGGTCATCGATTGGGCGATCCAGGGCTTCGGAGGTGGCGGCTTCACGGATCGCGTCCTGGCGCGCGCCTATGCTTATGCGCGCACCGTGCGCATGGTGGATGGCCCCGACGAGGTGCATCGCAACCAGATCGCCAAGCTCGAATTGCGTAAATACGGCGCCCAGGACGCGCATCGAACCGGGGGCGAACCCATCGTGCGGGTGAGGTAAACAGGCGTCCGCCATGCAAACGACCGAAATCCTCTATGAGGTCGCCGACCATGTCGCGACCATCACGCTCAACCGCCCCGACAAGCTCAACGCCTGGACGCAGGTCATGGAACAGGAGGTCCGTGCCGCTATGCAGAGGGCGGCGGCTGACGAAGCGGTGCGCGTCATCCTGGTCACCGGCGCGGGCCGCGGCTTCTGCGCGGGCGCCGATCTCGACCGGATGAAGGCCTCCCTCGAAGGTGGCCGGCCCGGCACCTTGGCACAGCATCAAGGCGCTGCCGACGGCGCGACCGGCATCGAGGTCAATTACCAGCAGCGCTTCAGCTACCTCCTGCGCGTCCCGAAGCCGATCATCGCCGGCATCAATGGCCCTGTCGCCGGCATCGGCCTCTGCTTCGTGTTGTTCGCGGATCTGCGCTATATCGCGCCCGCCGCCAAGGTGACGACCGCCTTTGCCAGGCGCGGCTTGATCGCCGAGCACGGCATGTCCTTCATGCTGCCGCGACTGATCGGCCTCATGCCGGCGCTCGACCTCCTTTATTCGGCGCGGGTCATTGACGGCACCGAGGCCGCGCGACTTGGCCTCGCCAATCTCTTGCCCGCGGAGGGCTTCGCGGACGAGGTGCGTCACATCGCCAGCGATATCGCCTTGAACGCTTCGCCGCGCTCGACCGCGGTGATCAAGCGCCAAGTCTATGACGACCTGTTCCGCAATCTTGCCGAGTCATGGAAAGTCGCCGACGAGGAGATGCACGCCTCGTTCAAAAGCCACGACTTCAAGGAAGGCGTCGCCCATTATTTCGAGAAGCGCCCGCCGCGCTTCACGGGTCGGTGAGCAGGCGCTGTTGCGCGGCTTTGGAGCTCAGTCAGCCGATCGATCCGACCTCTGCCTTTCCATCGCTAGCGCATGATCCGGAAAAGTGGCCCTACTTTTCCGGATAAGATCATGCGCAAGACGAGTGCGAGAGCTTGCCGCGACGCCGGCCGCACACCGCCTCACCAACGATCCGCCGGGGCTGCCCCGAACATCACCTCGGCGATACGGGCTCGCGTCGCCGGAGTGGTGTCCTCGGGAAGCGCCTCGAGCGGGAAGAAACCCGAGGCGGCGATCTCGCTGTTCGGCAGCGGAGCGCTGCTTTGCCTGAAGGAACGCAGCACGAAGAAGGCGACATGGTCGCGTCGCGAGGCGCGCGCGTTGAAGAACATTCCGCGCAGCGAGGGCTGATCGAGGATCTCGATATTGCCCTCCTCGGCGAGCTCGCGCGCTAGCGCCTCGCCGATGGTCTCGCCCGGCTCAACGCCTCCGCCCGGAAATTGCCAGCCGGCCACATAAGTGTGCCGGACGAGGAAGATCCTGCCCTCGGCGTCGATCACGAGGGCGCGGACCCCGAGCGTCACGCCGCGCGCGAAGCGGAAATAGATGTGGAGGACCGAGCGGAGCCAGCGCTCGCCCGCGCGCCGAATCTCCCTCATGGCCCGGTGGCTCGAGCGCGACGGCCTTGATAGAGGTGGTCGCCCTCCGGACCGCTCTGCGGCGACATCACGAAGCTGCCGGCGATCGCGGTGGGTTTTGCATTTGGGTTTCCTCCTGTGGCATGAGCCCACATCGCCTCGGCCCGATCCGAGCTTAGACATCTCGGCCGCCGATGCCAGGGTCCGGGTCGAGACCGGCCAGGATCGGGCGATGATCGGCGAGCTTTGAATGAGGGAAGGGAAGGCCAGGATGCGCAACGGCACGACGGAGAGCGAGAGCCAGGTGAAGCAATGGCTCGCCGAGCAGCGCGACGCCATGATCAAGCTACTGGCCGAGCTCGTGAACACCGATTCCGGCAGCTACGACAAGGAAGGCGTTGACGCGGCCGGAGAGGTGCTGAAGCGCTATTTCACGAGCGAAGGGCTCAAGCTTGAGACCGAGCCGCAGCCCCGCTTCGGCGAGCAAATCCGGGCGGTGCTCGGTCATCCGCAGAGCAACGACCAGCGTCCCATCATCCTGATGGGGCATCGCGACACGGTATTCCCCAAGGGCGAGCCGCAGCGGCGACCGTTCCGCATCGAGAACGGGCGCGCCTATGGGCCCGGCGTCTGCGACATGAAGGCGGGGCTCGTCATGAACGCCTTCGTCATCGCGGCGCTGAAGCGCTTCGGCGGTCATCCGGGACCGGTGGTCGCCCTCGTCACCAGCGATGAGGAGATCGCCTCGCCGAGCTCGCGTCCGGTGATCGAAGCGGAGGCGCGAAAGGCGCGTGCCGTGTTCAACGCGGAACCGAGCCGTGTCGGGCGCAAGATCACGAGCGGGCGCAAGGGCGGGGTGTTCTCGCGCTGCGAGGTAACCGGAAAGGCGGCCCATTCCGGGGCGAATTTCGAGCAGGGCGTCTCGGCGATCGAGGAACTCTCGCGCAAGATCCCCGAGCTCCATAAGCTCACCGACCTGAAGCGCGGCACCACGGTGAATGTCGGGTTGATCGGTGGCGGCCAGACGGTGAACACCGTGGCGCCGAGCGCCTGGTGCGAGATCGACCTGCGCTTCGTGAAGATGAAGGATCGCGATGAGGCTGTCGAAGCCATTCGCAAGATCTGCGAAACCTCCTCGGTGCCGGGTGCCGTCTCGACCTTCACCATCAAGGGCGAGTTCCTACCGCTCGAGCAGACGCCGGAAGCGAAAGCCCTTTTCCGGCTTTACAGCTCGGCTGCTTCCGATGCCGGGTTTTCAGTGAGCGCGGAATTCACCGGCGGCTGCGCCGATTCCGGCTACACTGCGGCCCAAGGCTGCCCGACTTTGTGCTCGGTCGGGCCGGTGGGCGGCAAGGCGCATACGTCGGACGAGTTTCTCGAGGTGGACACCATCGTGCCCTGTGCGCAGGCGCTGGCTCTCAGCGTGATGAGGCTGAGGGAGGGTGTGCTACCGCCTGGATGAGGCTTTCCCCATGAGCTGGCGCGCCTCGGTCCTGACGCTCTATCCGGAGATGTTTCCAGGCCCGCTCGGGCATTCGCTCGCGGGCGATGCCCTGCGGCAAGGCGTCTGGTCGCTCGACCTCGCCGATATCCGGGAGCACGGCATCGGCCGGCACCGGCGCGTCGACGACACGCCGGCGGGCGGGGGCCCCGGCATGGTGATCCGCTGCGACGTGGCCGCGGCGGCGATCGACGCCGCCTGGCCACTTCCCGATCAGCGCCCCCGCCTCGTCATGAGCCCGCGCGGCAAGCCGGCAACACAAGGCTTGGTCCGCGGCCTCGCGGCCGGCCCCGGTGTCGCGATCCTCTGCGGCCGTTTCGAGGGCATCGACGAACGCCTCATCGCGGGGCGTGGGCTCGTCGAAATCTCGCTCTGCGACGTCGTGCTCGCCGGTGGCGAGATCGCCGCCATGGCGCTGATCGAGGCTTGCGTGCGGCTCTTGCCCGGCGTGATGGGCAAGGACGCGTCCGGCACGGAAGAAAGCTTCGAAGGCGGCCTGTTGGAATATCCGCACTTCACGCGCCCGCGCGAATGGGAGGGAAGAGCCATCCCGGAGGTGCTGCTGTCGGGGGACCATGCGAGGATCGCCGCCTGGCGGCGCGCCGAGGCGCTACGCTTGACGGGCGAGAGGCGACCGGATCTTCTCGACGGCCGGCCTGAAATCAGCTCGAAGGCCTCAAGCTGATCCGGCCCGGCAGGCGCGGGCCGAGATCGGAGGATGCCCGCTGGCGCGGACGCCCCGTCGTCTCGATGACGACCGCCCGCTGCAATCCGGAGCGGGCCGGGACGAAGACGCGATTGCTCATGCTCGGCTTCGAAGCCACCTTGAGCACATGCGGACGTATCTCGGCCGCGGGCAGATCCATGAGATCGGCGGCGAGCTCGACCTGCTGCTCGATATCGGTCGTGACGCCTTGAGCCGCATAGATCGCCTCCTCGAGGGTCGGCGGCTCATGCCGCACCTTGAAAGGCGGCCGCATCTTCGGCGTTCGCTTCGCAGTCGTCCTTGCGGTCATATTGGCGGTCGTATTGGCAGTCATCTCACAATTCCCGATTCATCGAGGGGCGCTGACACCGACCCTTGGCGGAACATGGCGAATATTGTGCGACGCAGCAAGTGGCGCGTGCGCCGCACAATGACGCAGGCCCGCCGAGAGACTCGTGAACTCTGGCCTCGGCAAGGGGCCGAAGCCACGTCTTCCATGCGAGGGGCGGCTCATGCCGCGAGCAGCCTCAGCCCATCCTCGCCCGTCACCTTGATCTCCACGATCTCGCCTGCCCGCCTCGGCGCCTGGCACAAGACCTGTGTGAACTGAGCCGTCCGACCCATGATCTCGCTCTCCATCAAGGCGAGCCGCGTCGCCCCGCTTCGCCCCGCCGACGCCTCGCTCGCCAGATGCAAGCGATAGGCCTGCGAGCCCTTGGCCCGAAGCCGCTCGGCGCGCGCCTTCACCACCGGGCGCGGCAAGGCCGGCATCTTGGCGGCAGGCGTTCGAGGCCTCGCTGAATAAGGGAAGACATGGAGATGCGTCAGCCCGCATTCATCGACGATATCGAGCGAACGCTTGAACATCTCCTCGGTCTCTGTCGGGAAGCCGGCGATGATGTCGGCGCCAAACACGATGTCGGGACGTAGTCGCCGAACCTTGTCGCAGAAACCGATGGCGTCGGCGCGCAGATGCCGCCGCTTCATGCGCTTCAAGATCATATCGTCGCCTGCCTGCAAGGAGAGATGCAGATGCGGCATCAGCCGGTCGCTGGCGGAAAGCGCGTCGAGCAGATCGTCATCGGCCTCGACCTGGTCGATCGAGGAGAGGCGCAGCCGCGGCAGTTCCGGAACATGACGCAGGATCGACTTGACCAGAGTGCCGAGCGCCGGGCTCCCCGGCAGGTCCTTGCCGTAGGATGTCAGATCGACGCCCGTCAGCACGGCCTCGGCCGTGCCGTTCTCGACGATGCGCCGGATCTGGGCCACGACCTCGCCCATGGGGACGGAGCGCGAATTGCCCCGCCCATAGGGGATGACGCAGAAGGTGCAGCGATGGTCGCAGCCATTCTGCACCTGCACGAAGGCGCGGGCGCGTCCGTCGAAGCCGTCGATCAGGTGGCTCGCGGTCTCCTTCACGGTCATGATGTCCGACACTTGCAGCTTCTCGCTCGCCCGGACGCCGAAATCCGGAGCGGGATTGGCCCGGAACGCCGCCAAGCCCCCCCAGATGTCGGGGCGCATCTTCTCGGCATTGCCGATCACATCCGAGACCTCGGGCATCGCGGCAAAGGCCTCAGGATCGATCTGCGCCGAGCAGCCGGTGACGACGAGGCGGGCGTTCGGCCGCTCGCGCGCGGCCTTGCGGATGGCTTGGCGCGCTTGGCGCTCGGCCTCCGCGGTCACGGCGCAGGTATTGATGACGATCACGTCCTCGAGGCCGGCCTCGGCCGCCATGCGCCGCATCGCCTCGGACTCATAGGCATTGAGGCGGCAGCCGAGCGTGAGGATATCGACGCTCATGCCGCGCCGACCGCTTCGGCGGCGCCGAAAAGCGCCGGCGCGAGCGCGCCTTGATGCTCGAGCTCGACCGGCCCCGTCATCAGGACATGTCCGTCGCTCTCGCGCCATTCGACGGCAAGGTCGCCTCCGGGCAGTGTCACGGTCACGGCTCGCTCGACGAGACCGAGACGGTGCGCCGCGACCGCCGCGGCGCAAGCGGCCGAACCGCAGGCTCGCGTCAGGCCGGCGCCTCGCTCCCAGACGCGCAGCCTGATATGGGTACGATCGATGACCTGCGCGAGGGATATGTTGGCGCGCTCCGGAAAGATCGGATGGCTCTCGAGCAAAGGCCCGACGCGCGAAAGATCGTGAGCATCCACATCTTCGACCCAGAAGATCGCATGCGGATTGCCCATGCTGACGACGGAGGGCGTGTGCAGGACCGGCTCATCGATCGGCCCGACCTGCAGCTCGATGCCCCGGGTATCCGCAAACTCTTCCGCGAGCGGGATCTCCTTCCAGCCGAAGCGGGGTACGCCCATGTCGACGCTGAAGCTCCACTCGCCCAGACGCTCGCAAGCAACGAGGCCGGCCTTCGTCTCCAGAAGCAGGGAGCGGCGGGAACCGTCTCGCAGCATCGCCCACGCGACGCAGCGCGTGCCGTTGCCGCAGGCTTGCGCCTCCGATCCGTCGGTGTTGTAGATGCGCATGAAGGCATCGGTTCGAGGCGTCACGGAATCGTGCAGTACCATGAGCTGGTCGAAATGCGAGGCCTGATCGCTCGCGATGGCGCGAGCCTGCGCCCCGCTGACGATGTGGCGCGAGCCGCGCAGGTCGAGAACGACGATCTCATTGCCGAGACCGTTCATCTTGAGAAAAGGCTGGTTGGCCAGGCCGCTCATGAGGGTGCCGTATTCATCTCGCGCTCAGTCATGTATTTGAGCAAGGCCCGTGCTCATGGCAAGCCTTCGTCGGAACTATGTCATCGGCATGCATTATAGCATAATAGCTAGCCTCAAGTCCTCGGACCGTCGCGGTCGATCGATGCTAAGGAGCGGTCGGACGCGGCTTGGCAGGACGCGGCTTTGCCGAAGGCGGGTTGGCCGCCTCGGACCCGGCGAGTTGTGATAGGCCGATTGTGGACGGGCCGATTGTGGACGGGCCAAGTCCGGTCTCGGCGCCGTCGAGCTGGCAAGCGGGGCGATGATCGAGGTTTTACCATGCGCAATCTCCCTAAAGTATCGTCATACCGGCACTCTCTCGTCAGGCTTGGGCTCACGCTTGTGGCAATGACTGTCCTGGGGATGGGCCTATCCCTGGCGCAGACTGCGCCGAAGCCTGGCGAAGAGGCGGCGAATGCCACGCTCGGCCCCCCGCCGGCCGACCCAGGGACGCCCGACGAGTTGATCATCGCGCCGAAGGCGGAGGCCTTCGTCGAGGGCGAAGCGAGCTGGGACGATGCGCTCAAGACCATTCGCGAGGCACAGAAGAAGGTGAAGGAGGCGCTCGACAAGGCCGGCGTCAAGATCGCCGGGCGTCCGCTGACGCGCTTCGTCAAGACGGGCGACGACAAATTCACCTATGAGATCGGCTATCCGGTCGAAGGGCCAACCGGCCAGCCATCGCTCCCCGCCGACATCAAGCTCGGCACGACGCCGTCGGGAGCGGCGGTCCGTTTCACCCATCACGGCGCCTATGACGACATCGACGGCACCTATGAGGCGATCACCGTTGACCTCGACGCCAAGGGCATCGAGGTCAACGACGCCTTCCTCGAGGAATATGTCAACGATGTCGCCGATTCCACCGACGCCAACCTTGAAATCTATATCTACGTGTTCAAGAAATGAGCGCGGATACCTACACGGTGCTCGGCTGCCCCGGCTGGGGCTCGGCTCTCGTCGAGGCGGCGCTGACCTTGTGCGACCTGCCCTTCACCGTCGAGGCGATCGACATGAAGGGCGGCCCCGCGGCGCGCGCCAGGCTGACGCGCCTCAATCCGCTCGGAGAGGTCCCGACGCTCTTGCTGCCCGGCGGCGAGATCATGACCGAGAGCGCGGCGATCATGCTGCATCTTGCCGATATCGCGCCGGGCGCGGGCCTGGTGCCGCTCGTCCCCGGTGCCCGGCGCTCGAAATTCCTGCGCTGGCTGGTGTTCATCGTCGCGGCCATCTATCCGACCTTCACCTATGGCGACGATCCCTCACGCTATGTGAGCGGCAAGGCGGCGCAGGACGAGCTGCGCGCGGCGACCGACGCCGCGAAGTCCCGGCATTGGTCGCAGCTCGAGGCGGCTTTCAGCCCCGATCCTTGGCTCCTCGGCGACTTCACGGCGCTCGACATCTACGTCACCGTCATGGTGCATTGGCGGCCCGGCAAGAGCTGGTTTCAGGCGAACTGCCCCAAGCTCCACGCGGTGGCGAATGAAGGGCTGAAGCTGCCGAAGCTGCGCGGCGTGTGGGAGCACAACAAGTTCATCGGCGGCGCTTGAGGCGAGCACCATGCCGCCGAAAGCGCCCTTCAGAACAGCTCGGCACGCTCCCGGCTGACGACGAAGCCATGATCGTCGGCACGCTTGCGTTTTTCAGCGATTG
>JBIOEK010000056.1:0-12019 GCA_044445925.1 Hyphomicrobiales bacterium | reverse complement strand
GCGCACGGAGGATCATGAATCCCCCGCTTCCTGATCGCCGCGACGCCGACCGATCTCGCGCGGCGGCGCGGAGTTCTGTAAGGTCATCCGATGCTCGACGCGACACGACCAGCGCCCGCCGATAACTGGGTCATGGCCTGGGCGGCGGAGATTCCGCGCGTCCTCTCCGGCCTCGCCAGCGCGCTGCAGGGCGGGCGCCTGACCGAGCCGGTCCTCCACAAATCACGCCGCGATCTGAAGCGGCTGCGCTCGCTGTTGCGCCTCGCGCCCCGTTCATGCGCCTTGCTGGCCGACGAAACGCGCGAGATCACGGGCGAGCTGCGCCGCAGCCTCGGCCTCAGCCGAGACGCAACCGTGATGCTGAAGACGCTGCGCTCCCTCGCCGAGGAGCTGGGGGAGGCGGAGACCCGCATCAAGCCCGTCCTCACCGCCCATCATCGCGCTGTCGCCGCGACGCTCGACCGCAGCTCGCGCCGCGGCGATCGCGACCGGATCGTGAGGCTCGGCGCCGTCTGGCGCGGGCGAGCGGTCCAGGGCCAGGTAGCCGATCTGCGCCAACAGGCGGTGAAGACCTATCGCCTGGCGCGGCGGCGAGCGAAGGCGCTCGGCAAGGGCAAAGATGCGGCGCTGCATCCGTTACGCAAGGCATCGGTCGACCACCAGAACCATCTTGCCTTCTTCGCCGCGGGCACTAAGGGCAAGATCGCGACGCGCCACGCCAAGGTCAAGCGGCTGCGCGATCAGCTCGGCCTGTGCCATGACCTCGAGGTCTTGCGCGATTTCGTCCGCACCCGCGCCGATATCTCGGCCGGTGACCTGATCAAGCTCGAGGAGGTCCTGGCGCAACGGCACCGCGGCTTGGTGGGCAAGTCCATCAAGCTCGCCGATAGCCTGCTCGAGGACAAGCCGCGCGACTTCGCCAGATGGTTGAAGAACGAGATGGGCAAGAGGCGGGAAGCCGAGGATGGTTTGGGGGCGAAATCATGAGCGACGGCCCGCTTTTCATCTACGCGCTGCGCCTCGCAGATACGGCGCTTATCAACGGCCACCGCCTTTCCGAATGGTGCGGCAAGGCGCCGGTACTTGAGGAGGAGCTGGCTCTCGCCAATATCGCGCTCGACCTGATCGGCCAGGCCCGGACCCTCTACGCCTATGCGGGCGAAGTGGAGGGCAAGGGGCGCGACGAGGACGATCTCGCTTATCTGCGCGACGTCGCCTCCTACCGCAACCTGCTCCTGGTTGAGCGGCCGAACGGCGATTTTGCCGTAACAGTCATGCGTCAGCTCTTGATGTCGGCCTTCATGCATCCCTTCTGGGAGGCGATGACGCATTCGACCGATGAGAGGCTCGCGGCGGTGGCGGGGAAGGCGGTCAAGGAGGTCGCCTATCATCTGCGCCATTGCGGCGATTGGACGATACGGCTCGGGGACGGCACGCCGGAAAGCCATCGGCGCACGGAGGAGGCGCTCGTCGAGCTGTGGCCCTATAGCGGCGAATTGTTCGAGACGGACGAGGTCGAGCGAACGCTGATCGCCTCAGGCGTCGCGGCCGATCCGGCAAAGCTCAGGGCGACATTCGACGCGACGCTCGATCGGTTCCTGGGCGAGGCCGCCCTGGCGCGGCCCCGCGATGGCTGGATGCAGACGGGCGGACGGCAGGGAAGACACTCCGAGCATCTCGGCCACGTGCTGGCGGAGCTGCAATACTTGCAAAGGGCCTATCCAGGCGCGACATGGTAACCTCGATGCGCGACAAGGGAGGCGCTTTGACCAGCATGGCCGAACCGGCCGAGGAGGATGTGCGGGAGCTGAGAACGCGCGAGCTGCGCGAGCGCGCCCAGGCGGCGCTCGCATCGGTCGTGGATCCCGAGATTCCAGTGCTGACGATCGCCGATCTCGGCATCCTGCGCGAGGTAAAGATCCATGGCCAAGCGGTCGAGGCGGTGATCACGCCGACCTATTCGGGTTGCCCGGCCATGAACATGATCGCCGTCGAGGCGGATCTCGCTCTTGAAAGGGCGGGGTTTTCCGATCGCAAGATTACCACGGTGCTGTCGCCGGCCTGGAGCACGGATTTCATGAGCCTCGAAGGGCGCGAGAAATTGCGTGCCTACGGCATCGCCCCACCCGCTTCTCGATCCTCGCGCGCCGCCCTCATCGGCCATGAAGCCCCGACTTGCCCGCGCTGCTCCTCGCCGGACGTCGAGCGGATCTCGGAATTCGGCTCGACTGCCTGCAAGGCGCTTTGGCGCTGCAAGGCCTGTCGCGAGCCCTTCGACTATTTCAAATGCATTTGAAAGCACCGCGTTTCCACCGCCTCACCGTCGCCGATCTACGCCGCGAGACCGCGAGCGCCGTGTCGATCGCTTTTGCCGTTCCGTCCGCTCTCGCCGATGCCTATGCCTTCGAGCCTGGCCAATATTTGACGCTGCGCACGATGATCGACGGCGAGGACGCAAGGCGCACCTATTCGATCTGTTCGGGCTTGGACGACGGCGAGCTCAGGGTCGCCGTCAAGGAAGTCGATGGCGGGCTATTTTCGAGTTTCGCCAACGCCTCGATCAAGAAGGGCGACGCCATCGACGTGATGACGCCCATAGGGCGCTTCACCGTGCCGCTCGATGCGCAAGAGGAGCGGGTCTATCTCGCCATCGCTTCCGGTTCCGGCATCACGCCCGTGATGTCGCACATCAAATCCGTCCTTACCCGCGAGCCGAAGAGCCATTTCTTGCTCATCTATGGCAACCGCTCGTCGCGCGACATCATCTTCAAGGATGCGTTGGAGGATTTGAAGGACCGTCATCTCGGTCGACTCGCGGTGCATCACGTGCTCACGCGCGAGGCTCAAGATATCCCGCTGCTGCACGGCCGACTTGACGCCGCAAAGCTCAAGATGCTGGTCCGGGCAAGCTTCCCGAATCAGGGGATCGACCATGCCTTCCTCTGCGGTCCGCAGGGCGTGATCGAGGCTGCCCAAGCAGCGCTCGCCGAGCTCCAGGTAGCGCGCGAGCGCATCCATGTCGAGCTGTTCACGCCAGCCTTGCCCTCCGCCTCGTCCCCAAAGCCGCGATCCCGACGCGCCGCAACCGCGAACGCCGCGCAAGCGGCGATCGCCACCGCGACCGTGACACTCGACGGCGCCACGCATGTGTTTCCGGTCGCGGCGGATGAAGGCGTGATCGATGCAGGTCTGCGGGCCGGACTGGAGCTGCCTTTTTCCTGCAAGGGGGGCATGTGCTGCACCTGCCGGGCAAAGCTCGTCTCGGGAACCGTGGAGATGGTGCAGAACTATTCGCTCGAGCCATGGGAGATGGAAAAGGGCTTTGTGCTCGCCTGCCAGTCCCGACCGACCTCAGCGGAAGTGACACTGGACTTCGACCAGGCCTGACCCGTCGGGGCCGGCGGCGCGACATTTGCGCTGGCTTCGCGCCGTCAGGATGTCGTTTGCCATAATGGCTGGCATGAGGCTTTGGATGAAGCAGGGACTCGACACGGCAGCCGGCGACGTTAGACGATGAACAGTCCGCAAGAGGGGTCGCAGTCGCATGACCATCCGCCAAAATGTTCTCGAAGCAATCGGCCACACGCCGCTGATCAAGCTGCGACGCGCCTCCGAGATGACGGGCTGCACGATCCTCGGCAAGGCCGAATTCATGAACCCCGGCCAATCGGTGAAGGACCGTGCGGCGCTCTACATCATCAAGGACGCCATGGCGCGCGGAGCCCTGCGCACCGGTGGCGTCGTGGTCGAGGGCACGGCCGGCAATACCGGCATCGGCCTTGCGCTTGTCGGCAATGCGCTAGGCCTTCGCTGCGTCATCGTCATCCCCAACACGCAATCGCAAGAGAAGAAGGACATGCTGCGGCTCGCGGGCGCCGAGCTGATCGAAGTGCCGGCAGTCGGCTATGCCAACCCGAACAACTATGTGAAGGTTTCGGGCCGGGTCGCCGAGAAGCTCAGCCTCAGCGAACCGAACGGCGCCGTCTGGGCGAACCAATTCGATAATGTCGCGAACCGCCAGGCCCATATCGAGACCACGGGCCCCGAGATCTGGGAGCAGACGGGCGGCAAGGTCGACGGGTTCATCTGCGCGGTCGGCACAGGTGGGACATTGGCCGGCACCGGCATGGCCCTGAAGGAACGCAACAAGACCATCGTCATCGGCCTAGCCGACCCGATGGGCGCCGCGCTCTACAGCTATTTCACGACCGGGGAGCTGAAAGCCTCGGGCTCGTCGATTACCGAGGGCATAGGCCAGGGACGGATCACCAAGAACGTCGAAGGCATGCCGGTCGACGCAGCCTTCCAGATACCGGATGAGGAGGCCGTGCCCATCATCTTCGACCTGCTCGAGCATGAGGGCCTGTGCCTTGGCGGTTCATCGGGCATCAATGTCGCGGGCGCCATTCGCCTCGCAAAGCAGCTCGGCCCCGGGCACACCGTCGTGACCGTGCTCGCCGACTACGGCAACCGCTACCAGTCGAAGCTGTTCAACGCGGATTTCCTGCGCTCGAAAGGTTTGCCGACGCCCGCTTGGCTCGAGCGCAGGGGCACGGTGCAGCCCGAATACGCTTAGGAGCGCGATCGCCGCAGACGCAATCGCGATAGCCATCCAGCTTTTGTTTGAGCATGATCTTTTCGATAATGCGGCTCCCACTTTTCAAAGTCATGCTCCAGTGAGCGCGGCCGAGGCTTACGCGCTCGGCTGGGACGCGATACGTATGACGATCTCACTCTATGTAGCGTTCTTGCTTGGCGCGACGGCGCATGAACTCGGCCATGTCGCCTTCGCCTATGCAGGATCGATCCCGGTTCGCCTTCTATCCGTCGGGGCCGGGCCGCTATTGCTGCAAACCCGCATCGGCGAAATCTCGATCGAGCTGCGGCTCGTGCCTCTGTGCGGCTTTGCGGGACTCTACCCGGCAGGAATCGCGCGCAAATATGCGACCATGCTGTTCGCGATCGGCGGCATTCTTGGAAACATCGCCCTCATCGGCATCGTGGCCTGCCTCGATAAGGTCGGGCTCTTGCCGAGATGGGCCTATGACTGGGTCGGCCCGGTAGTCCTCCTGCAATTGTACTTCATTGCCGTCAATTCATTTCCGTTTACCGAGCGTCGTCGCGGCTTACCGAGCGACGGGCTGCTTCTCCTGCGGCTCCTCAAGAGACCTGCCCGCGAGCCGACGGCAGATGGTTTCGCATACGCGGCAAGGCTCGCCGCCTATTCCGGCAATGCCGATCGGCAGCCGAGCGAATCTGCCGCCTCCTCGCGAATCTCCCACCAGCTCAGGCGCGCGGACGGATCGACGGACAGGGACGTGAGGCGCGAGGTGAGCGAGGCGCTGCGGCGCGAGCTCGCGCGTGGCGGCTTGCCGCGCGAGGAGGAGCTCCTGGTTCTCGATGGGCTCATCGCCGCCGCCCTCGTTTTCGAGGAGCCCGCGACGCGCCCCGAGCTCGATGAATGGTCGCGGCGGGCGCTCGAGCTCGCGCCCCGGCTCGAGACGATACGCGGCAGCCGGGGGGCAGCGCTCGCCGTGCTCGGGCGTCACCAGGAGGCAAAGGCTATGCTCGAGCCGCTCGCGGCGGGAGCCGCCTCGAGCTTCGATGCCTTCATGAGCCGGATCTTTCTTGCCCGCGCTGAATTCGGGCTGGGCAATGTCGACACGGCGCGGCGTTGGGCGAGGTCCGCGCAGGCGATCGCCGCGGCTTGGCAGCTTCTCCCCGCGGATATCGAGGCCCTGCTCGCCAGAACCGTTGCGCAGCTCGGATCTAATGCGACCAGCGCTGCGCTTTCTGGATCATGAAGTCGCGGAAGACCTGGATGCGCGCGACATTGCGCAATTCCTCCGGGTAGACGAAATAAGTGTCGAGCGAGGGCATTTCGCTCTCGGTGAGAACCCGCACGAGATTCGAGGTCTGCCCGACGATATAGTCCGGCAGGACGCCGATCCCGAAGCCGCTCTCGACCGCCCTCTTGACACTCGAGACATTGCTGACCGTGAGGGCTGCGGGGCGCGGGTGGCGCGCGTCGCGCCCGAGCGACGGCAGCACGCTGGTCTCGAGGAGATAGGGCGGACCGACCCCGCCGAAGGCGACGATGCGGTGGGCGTCGAGCTCCTCGGGGGTTTTCGGCGCCCCGCGCCGCTTCACATAATCGGCCGAGGCGTAGGCATGGAAATGCACCGTGAACAGCCGCCGCTGCACCAGGTCCGACTGAACCGGCAAGCGCAACCTGATCGCCACATCTGCCTGGCGCATGGCGAGGTCGAGCTCCTCGTCGATCAGCAAGAGCTCGACCCGGATCTCAGGATAGCCGTCGAGGAACTCGCCGAGACGCGGCGTCAGCCAATAGGTGCCGAGACCGATGGTGGTCGTGATGCGCAGCTGGCCGTTGGGCTTCTCGCGCGTATCGACGAGACGGGCGCGCGCCGTCTCGATCTTCAGCTTCATCTCGAGCGCGGTGCGAAACAAGGTCTCGCCAGGCTCCGTCAGGATGAGGCCGCGCGCATGCCGGTGGAAGAGCGGCACGCCGACCTCCTCCTCGAGCGCCGCGATCTGCCGGCTCACCGCCGACTGGCTGAGCTCCAGCAAATCGCCGGCATGGGTGAAACTGCCGACCTCGGCGGCCGCACAGAATATACGCAATCGATCCCAATCCACTCCCGGTCGCCCCTCATTCTCGGCGACGGCTACTCAGCCGCCGCACTTTGCTGTTGCGTCGCCATCAGCCATTTTTCGGCGTCGAGCGCCGCCATACAGCCGAGGCCGGCGGCCGTTACGGCCTGCCGATATCGTTCGTCCGTGACATCGCCCGCGGCAAATACGCCGGGGATGCTGGTTGCGGTCGAGCCGGGCTCGGTCGCGATATAGCCCGAAGCCGTCATCTTCAGCTGATCCTTGAACAGCTCGACCGCCGGAGCATGGCCAATGGCGATGAAGACGCCGTCGGCCTTGAGCTCGGTCTTGGCCCCGGTCCTGGCGTGGCGCAGCGTCACGCCCGTGACCGCCAGCGGCGCGGTGGCGCCCGTGATCTCGTGGAGCACATGGTCAAAGATCACTTTGACATTGGCACGGCCGAACAGGCGTTCCTGCAGGATGCGCTCGGCCCGGAAGGCATCGCGGCGGTGCACCAGCGTCACCTTGGATGCGATGTTCGAAAGATAGAGCGCCTCCTCGACTGCGGTGTTGCCCCCGCCCGCGACCACGACCTCCTTGCCGCGGAAGAAGAAACCGTCGCAAGTGGCGCAAGCCGATACGCCAAACCCCCTGAAGCGCTCTTCCGAAGGCAGGCCGAGCCATTTCGCCTGAGCGCCGGTGGCGATGACGAGCGCATCGGCCGAGTAGAGGTCGCCCGAATCACCTTTCAGGCGAAACGGCCGGGCACGCAGATCCGCCGCGACGATATGATCCGAGACGAGCCTCGTGCCGACATGGGCGGCCTGCAACCGCATCTGCTGCATGAGCCATGGCCCCTGGATTACGTCGGCGAAGCCAGGATAATTTTCCACGTCGGTGGTGACGGTGAGCTGACCGCCCTCCTCGATGCCCGACACCAATATCGGCTTCAGGAGAGCGCGCGCGCCATAGATCGCCGCTGTGTAGCCGGCGGGACCGGAGCCAACGATCAACAGAGGGGCGTGGTGCTGCGGCACAGTCTTTCCCTTCGGCGATCAGCGCCTTCCTTGCGCCGCGCCGGTTGCTCCTGGATGCTCAGCCCAGGTTGCGATGCCGACGAAACGCTTCCGCAATAAGGGAAGCGACCGTAAAGGTCGAATCTAAGGGTTCATAGGGCATTCCCGCAAGATGCCCTGCAAAGTTATGGACAATTCCGCGTCGACGCAGATCGTCGAGGTAGCGGGTGATCTTGCGCCGACCGAGGAGGGAAGCAGCGGGCTCATGAAATGAGCGCCGCCGAAATGAGAGCCGCTTGGCTCGGCAAGGTCGTCGAGGCTTACGTCCCCCCCGCTCCCATCACGGTCGCGAGATCGACCTTCACGCCCGGCCCCATGGTCGAGGAGATGGCGATACGCTGGATGTAGTGCCCCTTGGCGCCCGCCGGCTTCGCCTTGGCGACCGCGTCCGCGAAGGCGCGGATATTCTGCGCGAGCTTGTCGGCCTCGAACGAAGCCTTGCCCACGCCGCCATGCACGATGCCGGCCTTCTCGACGCGGAATTCGACCGCGCCGCCCTTGGCGGCGCGCACCGCACCGGCGACATCGGGGGTCACCGTGCCGACGCGCGGATTGGGCATCAGCCCACGGGGGCCGAGAACCTTGCCGAGGCGCCCGACCAACGGCATCAGGTCGGGCGTCGCGATGCAGCGGTCGAAGTCGATCTGCCCGGCATTGATCTTCTCGACGAGATCCTCGGCGCCGACAATGTCGGCGCCGGCGGCCTTCGCCTCATCCGCCTTGGCGCCGCGCGCGAAGACGGCGACGCGCACGGTGCGGCCGGAGCCGTTGGGCAGTTGGCAGACGCCGCGCACCATCTGGTCCGCATGGCGGGGATCGACGCCGAGATTCATGGCGATCTCGATGGTCTCGTCGAACTTCGCCTTGGCGCGATCCTTGACGAGCTTCACCGCCTCGTTGAGGGGGTAGAGCTTGGCGCGGTCGATGCCTTCGACCGCAGCCTTCAGACGCTTTCCCGTGCTCATCTCGTCACCCCACCACTTCGAGGCCCATGGAGCGGGCCGAGCCCTCCACCATGGCCATTGCGGATTCCACGCTGTCGCAATTCAAGTCGGGCAGCTTGGCCTGGGCGATCTCGCGGATTTGCTCCTTGGTCACCTGACCGACCGGGTTGCGGCCCGGCGTCTTCGAGCCGCCCGCGATCTTCGCCGCCTTCTTCAAGTAGAAGGACATCGGCGGCAGCTTCATCTCGAAGGTGAAGGAGCGGTCCTGGAAGGCCGTGATCACGACCGGGATCGGCGTGCCCTTCTCCATCTGCGCCGTCTTGGCGTTGAAGGCCTTGCAGAATTCCATGATGTTCAAGCCCCGCTGGCCGAGCGCGGGACCGATCGGCGGGGACGGATTGGCCGCGCCCGCCGGCACTTGCAGCTTGATGTAGCCAACGATTTTCTTCGCCATGCCACTGCTCCAATGGAACGCTCCGCCCTGCCTTGGGCGGGGAGGCGTTCAGGTTGCAGGCCGCGGTCGCGACGGCTCTAGCCCGGCTTGGCGCGCCGGCCCGTCTCCCGCGGAGTTGAAGCGGGGCATATAGTCGCTATGGGCGGATAGGTCAAAGAGATGCCATCAGCGCGGCTTCGACGCCAAGGTCGCCGATAGGCGCTCGATCCGTGCGGCGGCAGCATTCATCTTGGCGGCGAGGTCGCGGCGCGTCGCACCGTCCTGCGCCAAGCGTTGCGCGCCCACTTGTCCGGCGCGCGCCTGCTCGGCTTCGAGCGCCGTGATGCGGCCTTGGAGCTCGGAAAGCTCATCGGCGAAGGTCAGCGCCGCCATCACATGCAGCCGCATATCGCCGATCTCACCGAAAGCCTGACGCATCTCGGCGATCTTCGCGTCATAATTTCTGGCGAGCGCCTCGAGATGGGCTTCCTCGCCCTCCTCGCACGCCATGCGGTAGGAACGACCAGCGATGGTCACGGAAACTTGGGTCAAGGATTTCCATCCCCTGTTTCGGGCTCGGACGGAACGGCATGGCGCAGCACCGTCTCGACGCTGAGGATGGCGCGCCCCACCCCCTCCGACACCTCGCGCGTCACATGCTCCAAAGTGGCGTTGCGGGCGAGCGCGGCGTCGAGCTCCACCGCAAGCCGCGAGCGATCGTCACGCATGACGGCGAGCTCGGTCTCGAGCGGCTCGAGCCCCTGCTCGGAATCAAGCCTCGCGGTCGCGGCGAGCTCCAACCGATCGAGCGCGGTCATGAGCCGCTGCAAGGCCTGATCGAGAAGCTCCGCTTCGCTCACCGTCATAAGCTTGACGAATTCTCCACACAAAGACTCACCAGGTTCGTTCCGCCGCCAGAGCGGTCCAATTCCCGGCGGGGGAATCGCGAATATCTCTCGCGTGATGCGCAGGCAACTTTAGGCAGTGCATGAGCGTTTCGTCAATCTGGGACCTTGTCGGCCGGGCTTGTGGGTTTGACTCGCTCCGACGAGGTGTTATCAGGCGAGGCTTATCGGGTCCGGTCCTTCATCATGACATCTGACGCACTACACAAGGGCATGGCGAATGCCATTCGGGCGCTTTCGATCGATGGCGTGGAAGCAGCCAAATCGGGTCATCCGGGCCTGCCTATGGGCTGCGCCGAGATCGCAACCATCTTGTTCACCCGCTTCCTGAAATTCGATGCAGCTGCGCCGCATTGGCCGAACCGGGACAGGTTCATACTTTCCGCCGGGCACGGCTCGATGCTGCTGTATTCGCTGCTTTATCTGACCGGATATGGCGATATCTCGATCGACGACCTGAAACATTTTCGACAGGTCGGCTCGAAGACGCCGGGGCATCCCGAGCATGGGCATGGGCTCGCCGGCATCGAGACGACGACGGGGCCGCTCGGCCAAGGTATCGCGACCTCGGTCGGTTTTGCGCTCGCCGAGCGCATCCTGGCGGCGCAGTTCGGCGAGGATCTCGTCGATCACCACACCTATGTGCTGTGCTCGGACGGCGACCTCATGGAGGGCATCTCCCAGGAGGCGATCGCGCTTGCCGGCCATCTCAAGCTCCACAAGCTGATCGTCTTCTACGACGACAACAGCATTACCATCGATGGCCCGACATCCTTGTCGGACTCGGTCGATCAGGTGGCGCGCTTCAAGGCCTGCGGCTGGAATGCCTCGCATGTGGACGGGCTCGATGGCGAGGCGATCGCCGAGGCGGCGAACGCGGCGCTGAACTCCGACCGCCCGACCATGATCGCCTGCAAGACCATCATCGGCTATGGCGCGCCCACCAAGGCCGGCACCAGCAAGGCGCATGGCGAGCCGCTGGGCCCCGAAGAGGCTGCCGGCGCCAAGAATAATCTCGGCTGGACCTCGCCGCCCTTCGAGGTGCCGGCCGAGATCCTCGCCGCCTGGCGTGAGGCCGGCTCGCGCGGCGCCGGCGCCCGCGAGGCCTGGGAGAGGCGCCTCGCGACCGCCGATGCGAACAAGCGCGCCGAGTTCGAGCGCCGCCTCGCCGGGAAGCCTCTGGCCTCGCTGCATCAGGCATTCGAGGAGCTCAAGCGGAAATTCGCGGCCGACAAGCCGGCGATCGCGACGCGCAAATCGAGCGAGGCGACGCTCGAGGCGATCATCCGGCACGCCCCCGAGCTCGTCGTCGGCTCGGCAGATCTGACGCCTTCGAACAACACCAAGGTGAAGCCGCTCGAAAACATCACGCCGAAGGATTTTTCCGGCCGTTACATGCATTTCGGCATCCGCGAGCATGGCATGGTGGCGGCGATGAACGGCATGTCGCTGCATGGCGGGCTGATCCCCTACTCCGGCACCTTCCTGACCTTCTCCGACTACAGCCGCGCGGCGATCCGGCTGGGCGCCCTGATGGGGACGCGGGTGATCCATGTGATGACCCACGACTCGATCGGCCTCGGCGAAGACGGCCCGACCCACCAGCCGGTCGAGCACCTGGCCGCCTTGCGCGCGATGCCGAACCTGCTGGTGTTCCGCCCCGCGGATGCGGTCGAGACCGCCGAGTGCTGGAAGGCGGCGCTGACGGAGCGCAAATCGCCGTCGCTGATGGCCCTGTCGCGCCAGAAGACGGCGGCCGTGCGGACCTCCGGCGGCGACCTGAGCCTCAAGGGCGCCTATGAGCTCGCGCCGGCTGAGGGCGGCCCGGCCAAGGCCACCATCTTCGCGTCTGGCACCGAAGTCGCGGTGGCGATGGCGGCGCGCGAGCTCCTGAAAGCGGAAGGCGTCGCCGCGCGGGTGGTTTCAACCCCGTGCTGGGAGCTGTTCGATCGCCAGGACAGGGCGTATCGCGCCGCGGTGATCGGCAAGGCCCCCGTGCGCATCGCCGTCGAGGCGGCGGTGCGGATGGGCTGGGAGCGCTTCATC